>NZ_QGGI01000009.1:24612-101151 GCF_003148465.1 Oceanotoga teriensis | reverse complement strand
TAACTACTACCATATTTTATGTTTATTAATTTTTTAATAAATAAAATTTCTTTCATTATTTATTATCTTTTATATTTTTTTGTTTTTTTTAATTTCTATGAATTATCATGAAATATTCACTTAAGCGTATTTTATAGAGGGAGGTGTTTTTATGAAAAAGGGAAAAGTTTTAATAGGTGTTTTAGTTGCAATTGTTGTTTTGGTGATAGTATTTTTGACTGTTAACGGTACTTCAAAAGATAAGGCATTTAAAATTGGTGCAACTCCCGTTCCACACACTGAAATTTTAAATTTTGTAGCTGATGATTTTAAAGCTAAAACGGGCGTAGATTTAAAGATTATAGAATTTACAGATTATGTTCAACCAAATCTCGCACTCGAAGATGGATCTATAGATGCCAATTTTTTTCAACACGAACCTTATTTAAAAACATTTTCAGAAAAAAATAATTTAGAAGATCTTATTTCAATTTCAAAAATTCATGTTGAACCTATGGGATTTTATACAAAAAAAGATATAAAAGAAAATGATCTTATTATATTACCAAACGACTCAACTAATGAAGGAAGAGCTTTATTATTATTAGAACAAAACAATTTAATAACTTTAAAAACAGATGACAAATTAATAGCTACTATAAGAGATATTGATAAAAACCCTTTGAATTTAAAATTCAAAGAAATGGATGCTGCTTTTTTACCAAGAACTTATAAGGAAGATGAAAGTATTGCAGGAGCCATAATCAATACTAATTATGCAATAGAAGCTGGACTAAATCCTTTAAACGATGCTATTTATATTGAAGATTCTAATTCACCTTATGCAAATATAATAGCAATAAAAGAAAACAAAAAAGATGATAAACTCGTAAATGCTTTAATAGAAGTATTGACTTCTGAAAAAACTAAAAAATATATATTAGAAAAATATAATGGAGCAGTAGTTCCTGTATTCTAATGGAGGGTTTAAATTGTTAAAAGTAAAAGACTTAAATTTAGTCTATGAAAACAAAAACCATGTATTAAAAGATATAAATTTCGAAGTAAAAAACGGAGAAATATTCGGAATAATAGGTTTATCTGGAGCAGGAAAATCCTCTTTATTGAGAACTTTAAATCTTTTACAAAGACCTACTTCTGGCAACATATTTCTTGATGAAATAGATATAACTACTGTAGATAAAAAAGACTTAAGAAATCTCAGAAAAAAAATAAGTATTGTTTTTCAACATTTTAATTTATTATCCACAAGAAATGTTTTTGATAACATAGCTTTACCACTTGAAATAGAAAAAAAAGATATAAAAGAAATAGAAAAAAAAGTTGATAAAATACTTGAAGAAGTTAATCTATCACATAAAAAAAGTTCCTATCCTTCTCAACTATCTGGCGGAGAAAAACAAAGAACAGCAATAGCAAGGGGAATGATAAATAATCCTGAAATACTTCTCCTAGATGAACCAACTTCTGCTCTTGATCCTCAGACAACACAAAAAATTTTAGATTTAATATTAGATATAAATAAAAGATTCAACTTATCTATAATAATAGTAACTCATGAAATGGATGTCATAAAAAAAATATGCGATAAAGTTGTATATCTTAAAAATGGATCTGTTGAATTTTTTGGACCTGTACATGAACTATTTGTAGAAAAAGAAAATGAAATATTTAAAGAATTTTATCAAGAAATTAATATCGATTGGTCAAGGGCTAAACAGCTTTCCAGTAAAGAAACCATAAAATTATTAAAAATAGTTTTCTGGGGAAAACATACTCATGAAGCTGTCCTTGATGAAGTATCTAAAAAATATGATGTGAAAGTAAATATTCTCTATGGAAAAATAGAACATTTAAAAGATAATCCTTATGGAACTTTAATTATAAATGTTGAATCAGAAAATGGAAAAATCAATGATTTTATAAAAGAATTAGACTCCAAAGTTTATAGTTTGGAGGTGTTGCAATGATAAATGAATTATTAATAGCAACATTAGAAACTTTATATATGACATTCATTTCTGGATTAATCGCTGTAATTGTAGGGTTACCACTAGGAATAGCATTATATATACTCTCAAAAAGTGATAAAAAAATATCAAAAATAACCTATGGAATATTAGATGCAATAGTTAATATAATAAGATCTATACCGTTTATAATTTTGATAATACTTTTAATTCCTCTGGCAAAGTTACTAATAGGAACTATAATAGGGCCTAATTATGCTATAGTATCTTTATCTATCGCAGCTATTCCTTTTATGGCAAGACTTTCTGAAAATTCATTTAATAACTTAACCTCTGGATTATGGGATACATCTATATCTATGGGATTAACAAACTCACAATTTATAACAAAAATATTAATACCTGAAACAGCTGCCGAAACAATCTCAAATATTACTTTAATGCTAATAAACCTTATAACTTATACAGCTATTGCGGGAACAGTTGGAGCTGGTGGACTTGGCTCAATGGCAATAAATTATGGTTATCAAAGATTTAGAGCCGATGTTCTTTTTGCTGATGTTATTATACTGATAATATTAACTCAAATAATACAAATAGCTGGTACTAAAATTTCTAATTCTTTAAGAAAATAAAAAATATAGATAAATTAAAGTTTTAAAATAATTAAAAAGAGATGAAATTTAAAATTTCATCTCTTTTATATATGTTTTATTTCTTCCAGAATTTTTAACCTCATATAAAAGCTTATCAGAATAATTCAAAAGTTCTTCAAAAGAATATACAAAATCTTCATTGAAAGCAATTCCGATACTTATGCTTATCTTAAAACTATTATTCTTAAAATTAAAATTATAATTTTCAATAATTTTTCTAAAATCATCTACTCTTTTATAAATATAATTACTATCTTCATTGCAAATAGTAATGGCAAATTCTTCACCACCAAGTCTTCCATATATTTCATTTCCATCAAAATATTTTTTCATAAGATGTCCAAACTCTTTAATAACATAGTCTCCACAGGCATGTCCAAAAGAATCATTAACTTTTTTAAAAAAATCTATATCTATCATTGTAACTGAATAATTCATATTATTTTCAAAAGCAAATTTATATAAGTCTAAAGACTCTTTGATATAAGCTCTTCTATTCTTTAAATCACTTAATTCATCTATATTTGCTAAAATTTGTAATTTTAAATTTAATAATTCAAATTGAATTATATCTTTAATATAGATAACCTTACCCATCAATATATCATTATCTCCAGTTAAATTTCTAAACTCCAATTCAAAAAATATTTTTTCTCCGTTATGTAAAACATCTAATTTTATTTTTTTATTTTCAGATAAAGACTTTAAAATTATTTTATCTATTTTAAAATTTTTCTTTTTATCAGAAGTTAATTTGATTATCTCTATTATTCTTCCATAATCTTTACCTTTTATGTTATAATCAACTATTTTATCATCATTACTCAACAAAATAATTCCATAAGAACTGTTCTCAAAAATATTTTCTCTTGCAAATGTCTTTATTTCTAAAAAATCATATTTCAAAAAAGCATAGGATATTATAAATAATGATACAGGCAAAAACAAAGCCATCCAATCTATACCGGTATTCCAAAATTTTTGCATCAATAATAATAACCCTAAATAAGGAATAGAAGTTCCAACAAAAACTATTTCTAACCTCTTTTTATCCTCAAAAGTTCTTTTAATATAAACTCTCCATATCAAAAGGGATGAAAGAAATATTGCAAAAATTATATATGCACTTTGAACATAATACCATGGACCTTTTTCAATATATAAAAGGTCTATACCATCAAAAGCCCTAACACTCAATTCTTTATAATAAAAATTGTGAAATTGATTTGTCAATCTAATAAAAAAGGTCATAAAAGGTATTATCATTATAAAAAATATATTTTTAAAGCTTATTCTATACTTTGCGTATGTTAAACAAGCTAAAAGCCAAAAAGCTGGAAAAAATGGTATACCAATATATTGAATCTGATTCCAAAATATCATATCTGAAATATTTTTACTATTGAGTTCCATCAAATACCCAAGCATATATATATCTAAACTTAAAGAAAGCATAAAAAAACTTTTAAGATCTCCCCTTTTTCCCTTTGAATATGTTATAGACAAAAGAAAAGAAGTTATCAAAACCGCGACAAAAAGATAAAAACTTATAATTCTAAGAAAAACCATAATACACCTCATATCAAATATCAAATTTAAAGTTTAATTCTTACAAACAAATTATACACTTAAATTTTATTCATAAGATTTAAAATTCTTAAAGTACTATCTATTTTTCTATTCAAATTTTTTCGCCAAGAATCCGAGAGGGGAAAATGTATCAAATCACGGTTTATTTTACCTAAATCCCAAAAATTTTCCTCTAAATTTTAATATATCCAATTTTTAAAATTTTTAACCCTACTCTTTATTCCAGAATATTTTGAAAGAATTTCATACGCATATATAAGTCTACTAGCTTTCTTAGATTTAAAATCGATGGGAAATTCATTTAAATTATCATCATAAATATAATATATTCCATCATTAGAATTAAAAATATATTCAAGAAAATAAAATTCAATTTCAGGATTTAATTTTTCTGCCATTAAAGATACTACATAAAAGTTTTTTAATCCCCATATACACTTTTTATCTTCTGGATTTAAAATTTCTTTATAAATTTTTAAATATTTTTTTTCATCATAATATCCATTTTTAAAAGTTTCTGTTATTATATTTACCCAATTATCAACAATATTTTTTGTAAAGTAATTATTGGGATCTAAAATTTCTATCCAAGTTGAAACAAATAATTTCATCAATAAATTCCAATCATGTTTTTTTTCTTTTCTATCTCTTAATTCATGTTCATTCTTTAAAAAACCTATGAGATAATTAAAACATCTATAAATCGGTTCATCATCCAAATCAAGCCCGAGAATTAAAAGTCTTCTCAATGCACTTTCAACATTATAATTATTATTAAAAGAAATGCTTAAGCTATGAAAATTTCCCCAAGAACCATCTTCTAATTGTAAATTTATAATTTTTTTATATGAAAATGCATTAATAAATTTTTTCTTAATTCTTTCATGACAGAAGAATCTTTAGGAATATTTTCAATATCCCTAAAATAAATATATTTTGGTATTAAATCCATTTCTCTAACATAATCTTTAAAATTAATGTTCATGAATAATCACCTTTTTTATTTCATCATTAATGAATATTTAGTTTCAATATAATTGTATCATTTTTACTAATAACTAATTTATATCTTAATTTAATTAATTTCTTTTTTAAATCTAAAAAGTATATAATAGTATAAAAGGAGGTTGATCCTTTATGAGAGTTACTGCAATATGGCAAAATAATTTAACAAGGAATATATACTTTAAAACTGGAGTAAATTCTAAATGGATAAAAAAAGAAAATAATTTCAATCTTTTATTTGAAGAAAAAGACTTGGCAATAATCAAAAAAATTCTTTATATAAATAGACTCGATAAAAAATATATTAAAAATGTGGAGTCTGGTTGGAAAGATGTCTTCAATATAAATATAATAAGAACTGTATTCAATGAAAAAGTATCTTTTTATAAATTTAGCAAAATCATAAAAGAAATAGAAGAAAAAGGTAAAAAAATTTATGGTTACAATATAATGGACATATTCGAAGGAGAAATTTCTGATAAAATTTCTGATAAAAAAATATGGTATCTCGATATAGAAGTTGAAGAAAATGAAAATAAATCATATAATAAAAACATACCCATTTCCATTTCTGCTGATGGAACTATAATTTCTATTGCTTATTATGATTCTTATATAAAAGATTATTACGCTTTAGTATTACAGCCAAATATTAATCAAAACTTAAAAAATACAAACAATATAAAATACTTTAAAAGAGAAGAAGATCTATTAAATTATTTTAATAATTTAATAAAAGAACAAAATCCTGACATAATAAGCGGTTGGTATTCTGATGGTTTTGATATTCCTTATATCATAAATAGAGCAAGAAAATTTAATATTGAAATTTCTTCTATTGAAAAACTAAAACCTTTTTCTTCATATAAAAAACTTCCTGGCGGATTCATATACAAAAATGTAATTCCAGGCATAAATTTACTCGATTATATGGATTTATATAAAAAATTTATGTTAGCTCAACCAAACTCATATAAATTAGATAATATAGCAAAATTTCATGATATAAAAGGAAAAACTGAATACAAAGGATTTTTAAATTATAGAAAAGACTTTGAAAAGTTTTTAGCATATATATTTCGTGATGTTGAAATATTAGTAGAACTCGAAAAAAAACTAAATTTAAATTCATTAATATGTGGACTTCAATCTGTGATAAAAATACCTCTAAATATGCTCATGGGCAATTCCATAACTATAGATCACTATTTACAACAATTTCTTTTACCACAAAAACAAACTTTCCAAAGAATGAGTTATGGTTTTCAGGATTCTGAAGCAGATTTTGAAGGAGCTATAGTTTTACAACCAGAAGATAAAAAATATAAAAATACAATCGTATTAGATTATGCTTCACTTTATCCAAACACTATACTGACCTATAACATATCTCCAGAAACATTGATTTATGATAAAAATTATAAAGGAAAACATGTAGATATGGGCTTAATATTAGAAGAAGAAAATAAAAACTATTTACCATTAAAATACACCTTAGAAAAGGAAGGTGTGTTTCCATCTTTAATAAGATTTTTATTAAAAGAAAGATTAAAATATAAATCCCTAAAAAATAATACCCCAAAAGATGATCCACAATATATAAAGTATGATATAAAGCAAAGTAATTACAAAATACTTTTAAACTCCATGTATGGAGTAATAGGAACAAGTCGTTTTCCATTACATGATAAAAGAGTAGCTGCTTCCATAACAGCAGGCTCAAGATCAGCTTTAAAGTATATGAACAAAAAACTTAATAATAAAAAATTTGAAAACATAAATATAAATAAAAAAATAATATCCTTTAAAACTGAAGTAATATACTCAGATACAGATAGTTCTTTTAATGTCATACACACTGAAGAAAATTTAAATGCAAAAGATCTTGAAGATATAGGCAAATTCCTAGCTTCATATATAAATACAAATATAGCAAAAGAACTTACAATAAATTATTCAAATACTGAAGAAATAACTCAAAGATGCACATTTTCTGTAGATGTAGATAAACTTTTTGAAACCGTCAGATTTTTTGGAGTCAAAAAAAGATATTTCGGTCATGATTTCGCCAAAAATATAATAACCCATGGAGTCGAAATCGTGAGATCTGATACTCCACAAAGTATCAAAGAAATACTTACAGACCTTTTCATAAAATCTCTTGACGAAGAATTAAAAGAAGAAGATTTACTTGAATATTTCGAAAAAATAAAAGCAATGCCCATAGAAGATATAGCCATATATAAAAATATTACAAAAACAGATTTTTCTAAATATAAAACGATTCCCAACCATGTAAGAGGAGTTCAAATAATGCAAAAAATATATAATTTTCAATACAAATATGAAGATCGTTTATTATATTATTATATAAAATATTTGAACAAAAAAAACTACTTAATAATAGAAAATATCTTTAATATCAATATAAAAAGTTCAGAACCCTTAATATCTTCGTGTATAGAATCCGAACATATTGAAGAATTTAAAAAATTAATAGAAAATAAAGAATTAGAAATAGATTACTACACATTTTTTGAAAAAAATATTCTTTCAAGACTTGAACAATTTTCAGAAAATATTCATATAATACAAGCCGTTAAATCTAAACTTGAAAAACAAGAAGGAATAACTCAAAAAGCAGATCAATTGAGATTATTTTAAATTTTTTGTCATTCTTACGGAAGATATTTCAAAACCATTCTTTTTATAAAAATCTATATAGCTTTTGTTATCACCATAAATTGTTAATTCTATACTTTCTATACTATTTTCAGATAAAAAGACATAAAGACTTTGCATTATTTTTTCGCCATAGCCTTTATGTCTTTCATTTTCATTTATTTTTACATCATATATAAAACAACTTTTATTCTTTTCATTCAAAGACAACCATATTTCACCAATTATATTATTTTTAAATAATACATTATAAACTCTATGTTTTTCATGTAAAGAATTAAATATCTCATCTATTTCTTTTTTAGCCAAGATATTAGCTTGTTTTATGGGAATTTTTAAATTTGAATTTAAAAGTTCTGCATAATCTTTAGAAAGGTTCTCTTTAAATAATCTTAATTCTTCAAGAGTTTTAATCTTAAACTTCATAAATATCCTCCTCATATCATTCATTATTTTAAAAAATTATTCTTTTTATAAAAATAACAGACGAAATATATCGCCTGCTAAAACTATATAATATCCTTTTAAAAATCAATATGTTCACATTATAAATTTTTTTTAAAAAATTTATAATTCATCTATATTGCCACAAATAATATATTTAATTTTTTGACATATTTTTTCTTTACTCCAATTCCACCAACAAATAGATTGCAATTTTTCAATTGTATCATTATTAAATCTTTTTTTTATCGGTTTTGCTGGTACACCACCAACTATTGTATATGGTTCAACATCTTTTGTCACAACTGCTCTTGTTCCTATAATGGCTCCATTTCCAATATGAACACCAGACATAATAATAGATTCATATCCAATCCATACATCATTTTCTATAACAATATCCCCTTTATTATCCCAAGCCTGTATGATATCACTCTGCAAGAGATCATACTCTTCCCAAAAAATTGGAAATGGATAATTTGATAATGACTTTAAAGAATGATTTCCACTAGTAAAAATAAATTTAGCTCCACAAGCAATAGAACAAAATTTACCGATGATCAACTTATCATTATTTATAGGATAATGATACAAAACATTGTTTTTTTCAAAATAAATCGGATCATTTATAAAATCATTATATATCGTATAATCATCAATTTCTATATTAGGATTGGTAATAACATTTTTCAAGTAAACAGTTTGCATATCTCCTGTTCTTGGATATTTTTTTTCTTCTGGAATAGACATTATAAAACCTCCTGATATTTTTAATTATTCTCAAGATCTATTCCAGTATTTACAATGCAATATTTCATTCATTCACCGCCTGCAAATTATATATTTCTAATTTTATAAATATTTTTTACTTTATTCATAATTAAAAGTATCACATTATTAAAAACATTATACACTTATTATTAAAAAAATTCAACATAAAATACATTCATAATAGTTAATTCATTTGTGATTCAAAAGTTTCATCTGGAGATTTTATCAAAAATAAAATAGATACAAAAGCAGATAATAATATAGAAATCAACATTATAATATGTGCTGGGAAAAAATCTACAAAAAAACCATATAATATAGAACCAACTGGAACAGCTCCTTGAAATATGAGACTAACAACAGAAAAAACTCTTGCTCTTATATATGAAGGAGCCATTCTTTGCATATTTGTTTGAATTGGTATATTAATGATAATATTAAAAAAACCCCAAAAAATAACTAATATAAAAACAACAAAGAAAAAATTCCATAAATTACTATCAAAATTTCTTACTATATTTGGAAAAATAACTATAGAAACAAAAAATCCTACCATTAGTTGAAAAATCAACCCAAAACTTATACTCTTTCTTGATGAAACACTTATGAGGTATTTCCCAAATATAAGGCTTCCCAACAATGCTCCTATGGTAAATCCAGTTTGTAATAAACCATATTGTTCAGAAGAAAAACCTATCGTTTCTTTGAATACATAGGGAAAAACCACATATATTATAGGTGCAAGCAAAAAGTTTGTTATCGCTGCAAACATCATTAAATATTTTAAACCTACCTGTTTTTTTATAAAAACAACGCCTTCTTTAACATCATCAAAAAACGAATTAATTGTTATTTTTTTATTATTAGATTTAAAATCATATTTTATAAAAATTTCGGCAATTCCAGATATCAAAAAAGATAATGCATTGATTAAAAATACAATCTTTATACCTCCAAAAGAATATATAAATCCCCCAATGGCAGGACCTATAAGGCCAGAAATACTTGTAAGAGCACTTATTTTTGAATTTGCAATTGCATAATCTTCTTTAGAAACTAAGTCTGCCCTCATAGCAGAAGTAGAACTTGAAAAAATTCCATCCATTACAGATATGAAAATTTGAAAAATAAAAATCATAGTTAAAGAAATTTCAAATAAAAAAGCCCAAATAGCGAGAAACATCACCATAAAGCCTCTTATTATATCCATATATACCATAATATTTTTTCTGTTCAATCTATCCCCTAAAACTCCCGCTACAGGAGTAATTAAAATAAATGGAAACAACATTAAAAAAGTAAAAAAACCCGTTAAAGTTCCTGACCCCGTAATATCTAATATAAATAAAGGCATAGATATCATTTGGATTTGAGATCCCAATAATGAAACAAACATACCAATGGCAAAAATATTAAAATTCTTTTTCTGTAAAGATGTCATAAAACTCCCCCTGATATAATTTATATATAATTTATATATAAATTATATATAAAGAAGTATACTTTATTTCAAGGGGAATATTTCAAATTTAACGTTAATTTCTTGTAAAGTCAAGAGTTTACTTTATTTCAAAATTCAAAATTACTTATATCATTTTTTAAAGTTTCAGAAAGCATTGTGAGTTCTTCAATATTATCTCTTATAAATTGAACAGCATCAACTTGTTCTTTAAGACCCTCATTTGAAAACTCTATTTGATCTTTCATATCTTCTAATTTCTCTATAGTTTTTACCATAGAATTTTTTATATTATCTGTATATTCATTCTGTTCCTCGACATCAAAATTCAAATTTTTAATACCTTTTGCTATAGAAGAAATTTTATTATTTATATTTTCAAACTTATCAGAAACATCATCAATATCTTTCTTTGCTGATAAAACATAATCAAAAACCTTTTTAGATTTACCTTCTACATTTTCTGAACTGACATAAATGAGGTTAAGAATATCTCTTATCTTATCCGTAGATTTTTTGGATTCATCAGCTAAATTACGTATTTCTGATGCAACAACAGCAAATCCCTTTCCTGCTTCTCCAGCACGAGCCGCTTCAATAGAAGCATTTAAAGCTAACAAATTTGTCTGGTCTGTTATAGAATTTATCGAGTCAATTATATTTCCTATATTTGAAGTTAAATCTAAAAGTTTTTTTATTTCTTCAATATTTGAATTTGAAACATCTGAAGACTTTTTTATAATTCCAGAAACATTTTTTATAGAAGAATATCCTTCATCAGATAATCTATTAACTTCATCAGTAAAAATATTCAACTCTTCTGAAGATTTCAATATTCCAATAGATTTATCATTAATTTTCAGTATTTCTTCATTTATTATATCCATATTATTCTTAAAAGATAATGCACTTTCTGAAATCATATTTATTTGCCCGCTTATTTCTTCCGTACCAGCACCAGTCTCTTCTGCCGAAGAAGAAAGGTTAACAGCTGACAAATTGACTTGTTTAGACGATTCTTCAAAAGATATAAATATTTTTTGAAGTGTAGAAACCATATCAAAAAATTCTCTTGTTAAAATTCCAACCTCATCTTTTCTTTTCATTAAGTCTACAGATACTTTTTCATTTAGATTTCTTTTTTTCATAATTTTTGTAAGTCTTTTTAATGGTTTAGAAATGTAATTAGAAAAAAATACAGATACTATAATTATTATAAAAAATGTAATAGAAATACTCATTATTATAATTTTTCTAATCGTAAACGCACTTTTTAAAGCCTCTTCAAAATTTATCTTAGCCATTATTCCCCATTTCATACCATAAACATCTATATCCGAATAAGAAGATAAAACACTCTTACCATTATAATCAGTAATTATTTCCATCTTTGATTTTTTATCTAATTTTTCTACTGAAGCTCCAGTATCTACGTCTGTAACAATAGAAGCTTGAGATAAAATATCTAAATCATCATTTAAATATGTTCTCGATCTCATCTTATTATCTGATCCTACTATATATATTTCACCACTTTCACCAAGTCCAACCTTTTCATGTACAATATCATTTAAAGGTTGCATATTTATAATAAAAACTACAAATCCAACACTTTTATCCTCTTTAAAAACTGGCTTTCCTATAAACATAACTGGTTCTTTTAAAATATCAGAATAAATAAAATCTGTAAAACCAAAACCATTTTCTGCACTCATAAAAAAATCATTTAAACCAAATTCTTTTATATTAATCCCTAAATCAAACTTATTTTTAGCAGAAAAAACAATATTCCCCTCTTTAGAAACAAAAATAATGTCTGTATAATTATATTCATTGGCATAAAGTTCCGTATAATCAGAATATTTATTATAATAATCATTCCATAAATCTGATTCAACACCATATTCTTCAAAAGCATATACAAAATCTCTAACAGAATTTTTTATTTGTTTATTCTCGCTAAAAACATTTAAATCAATTTTTCTTTCTTTAAAATAATCTTCTATCTGTTCTTTTTTTAAAATTCTTATAGAGTCTAAATGATTAAAATTTTCTTTTTCAAACTCTTTAAAAGAAATATTATAAGATAAAAAACCATTTATCATCAATGGCAAAACTCCCATCAAAAAAATAATAATAAAAATTTTATATTTGATACTCAAAAAAACTCCCCCTTTAATCTACAAAAATTATATATCACTTAAATTATCCTATATAACTTTTAAAATCTCAAAATCATTTATGAAATTAAAATTATATAAAAGTAAAATTTGTAATTTTTTATAATCTTTTTATAAAAAAAGTTTATAATTTAATAATAAAAATCATAAAATCAAATCATCACATTCATGATAAAATATAATAAAAGCTATGAATTGGAGGAAAAAAATGAAAACCGCCAAAATAATGAAAATAAATGAAAAACATTTTGATTATATTACAAACGAAATAAAAGAAAAATACGAAAAAGATCCTTTTGAATTTCTTTTCATAGGATCCTCTGGATTTTATGTAAAACAAATTGCTGATGAATTATCAAAAAAAACAAATAAAACACTTAACAGAGATGCTTTTAGGGTTATAAACCAATATATAACAGAACTTCTTTTAAATTATGAACCAAATTCTACTTATATTGATAGAGATTTTTTAAAAGTCTATATAGAAAATGAAATTGGAAACCTTGTAAAACAATTTAAAAATGATGATGATGAATTTTCTTCTTATCTACAAGTCATATCAAAGTCTCAAAAATCAACAGAATATATATTAAATATATTCGAAAAAAAATGGGAAATATCAAGAGTTGAACAAAATCAACCACAAAATGAAGACATATTGAAATACTCAGAATTATACAGAAATATAGATGATTCAATAGATCCTGAATCAAACTTAATAAAACTGTATAAAAAAATAGAAAAAAGTTTAGAAGATTTCTTAAATCAAAAATTCGATAATTCAAAAACTTTTCAAAAAAATTTTGATCCTATAAGTGTTTATAAATGGTTTTATAACGAATTTCCAGAAATATTAAAATCCGAAAGAAAAGAAAAATTGGGAAAAACATTGATAATATCTGGTTTTTTTGATATGACTCCAATAATGGCAAAAGTTTTAAAATGCTTATTCTCTTTATTTGATGATGTATATTTTTATATATGGGAAGATGTAATGGATAGAGGTTTTAATTCATTGACTTCAGTATATGAATTTTTAAAGGATTCCGATTTTGAAATAAAACATAATTATATGGGCATAAATAAATTATTTAAAGAAAAAAATATATCTATATATCAAACTTCAGATTCAATATCTGAAATGGAAAATATTTCAAAAGAAATAAAAAAGAAGATCCTTTATGAAAATTTGAGTCCTTATGATTTTGCAATCATAACACCAGATAATTCATCTGCAAATATGTTTGCAGATTATTTAAATGAAATAAAAGTACCTTATAGATTCAAAAATGATATTCCATTATCTCAAAGTAGAATAGTTATAAAATTATTACAACCCTTAAAAACCGTAGTAAGAGGATATGAAGTAGAAGATATGATGGCGATGATAGAAACAGGATATGCAGGTGATTCTGAACTAACTATGGAAGAAATAGAATCTTATTTAAGACATTTAGATCTTCTATATTCAGAAGTAAAAACCTCTTTTGCACAAAGAAAAGCTTCTTGGTTTAATGCATTAAAAGAAGAAAAAAATAAAATACTTTCAAATTATAAACAAACAGAAGAAAAAGAGAGGTATGAAAAAACTTTAAATGAATTAAATTCTTTAGAAATAGTATTCAATAATTTATTTGATATATTAAAACAAGTAAAAGATTCTGACAAAAATAAAGAAGGATTTTTAATAAATACTTATAGACAACTCATAAAAGATTGGATAGATAAAGATATCATAAACCTTAATATATTTTCGGATGATGAATTAAACAAAAACCAATCGATAATAAGTGAATACAATGCATTAAATTATTTTGAACAATTTCTTTTAAAAACAGAAGAATCTCTTGAAAAAATATTAAAAAAGAATAAAAAGAAAAGAATAAAATTAGATGAATATTTCAGAATAATATCTGATTTAACTGAAATCGAAACTTATAGAGATTCTGAAAGATATCATAATACCGTTGAAATAATGAACTTAAATGATTCAAGATTCATACATAAAAAATATAAATATTATATAAATTTTTCAGAAGATTTTTATCCATTAATAACAATAAATCCATTTCTTTCTTCAATGTTAGACAATGGAACAAAACTTGCAAAAACCAATGAAAAAGTTCAAAGAAGAAATCTTTTAATTTCTATGGCTTTTGCTGAAAATATAATTTTCTCATATCCAATCTCAACATTGGGAGGTAAAACAATACTTCCTTCTATGTACGAAAAAGAATTCATAAAATTATTTAAAATCACTCCAAAGAAATTATACTCAGAAAAAAGACAAGTTCTTCCACAAAATGCTGATGAAATATACTCTTTTAATGAAGCTTTATTATATTATTTGATAAATGATATAAAAACAAATGATGATGATTTAAAAAATTCTAAAGAAAATATAAAAGAAATAAAAAATCATATAAAAAATACTCTATGGAATTCAAGAAACTCAATATCTATAAAAAATATATCTCATAATAAAATATCAAGTTATATAGACTGTCCTTTTAAATTTTATATGAGTTATATAGCTGGTATAAAAGGAGATATTGATTTCTCTATTTTTGCAACAGGTAATCTTAAACATAAAATCATGGAAAAATTATTTAAAAAATATCCTGATTTTTCTCAAATGAGAGAAAAATATTTCAATGAAGATGAACTACTTGAAGAAATTAAAAAAATAGCCAATCAAGAATGGGATGATACCATAAATAAAGGACTTGAAAAATATGAAGCTATAAAAGTTGTTGAGATTGAAAAAATCTCTGAAGAGCTTTTAGTTTCTATAGGTCATATATTAAATAAATATATTGAAATTAGAAAAAATATGGAATTAAATTATGATAAGGTGATAAAAACAGAATTGAGAGTAGACACTGATATCAATATAGGCAAATACAAAAATATAAATTTAACAACAAGAATAGACAGACTTGATATAACCTCAGGAGACTATTCATACATAGGTTTTGAAGGAAAAGATAGTTTTTTAGATGAATTAAAACAAGGAACTTATTCTATATTAGATTATAAAAACGGTTCAAGTTTCCAAAGTGAACAATTATTAATATACTATATTGGTTTAATTCATTCAGAAGAATGGAAAAATAAAATAAATGATAACATATACTTAAAATTTCAGCCTTTAACGATAAAAGATAATGGTCCTACAAAGAATATGCAAAATAAATTTATAAAAATACAAAAAAATATTGCCATAATAAAACAAAAAGGAAATTCAAAAAATTTTATTGGATTTGGTTTATATGAATTTTATGATTGGCTTGAAAAAACGATTGATTCTATATCAAATTCTGATTTTACTCCAATAGCTCAAAGAGATAGGATACATAAAAGATTTTTAGAAGAAATGCAAGAAAAATATAATACATATTCAAATGAAACATATTATGAATGTGACAAATGCCAATACAAAAAAATATGTTCAATAATGCAATATTTAGACAATTTTAAAATAAAAGAGAGTTGGTTTACAAAATGAATATATTAGATACTATAAATAAAAATCCAAATCAAAATTTTTTCATTTCTGCATCTGCTGGAACTGGGAAAACTTATACATTAACCCAATATTATATAAGCATACTTGAAAAAAACTATCCTGATGATGAAATAGTAGATAAAATACTTGCCGTTACGTTTACAAATAAAGCTGCCGGTGAAATGAGAGAAAGAATATTACAAGCAGTTTATGACAAAATAAATATCTTGCAAGAAAAAAATGTTCCAGAAAAAGAAATAGAATATTGGAATAATATAAGAATAAACCTTTCAAGAGCTTGGATAAAAACCATCGATTCATTCTGTTCAAAAATCTTAAGAGATAATAATATAATAATAGGCATAGACCCAAATTTTACAATGATATCTGAATTCAAAAAAGATAAAGAAATCGAAAAAGCTATATATTACTCATTAAAAACAGTTCTTGAGCTATACGAAAACAAAAAACCAGAAGACATAAATATGTTGTCTTCTGAAAGAAAAAATAAAGTAAATATAATAATATCTGAAATACAAAAAAATCCCTTAAGGTTCAAAGAAACTTTACATAATATTTTAAAAGATCCAGGAATGGATAAATTACAACAAAATCTAAAAACTATAGTAAGTAATTGGAGATTGGAAATGGAAAGAAGTATAATTTTTGAAGAATTTCCATTATCCAACAAAGAACTTGAAGAAATTTATATAGATTATATATGGTTATTCAAAATACTCTCTAACCTGTCAAAAGAGTATTATGAAAACTTCACAATAGATAATTTCCAATATGATTTCAAAGGTACACTTGAAAAAACTTTAAAAGCATTATCAGATGAATACATATTAAGAAAATATCAAAATAGATTTAAATATATAATAGTCGATGAATATCAAGACACCAATTATTTACAAAAAGAATTATTTGAAAAATTGCATACAAATGAAAATCATTTGTTTTATGTTGGAGATAGAAAACAATCTATATATAGATTCAGAGGTGCTGATGTATCAGTATTCTCAAAATCATATGATGAATTTAAAAAAAATAATTACACTATAGGAGCCTTATCAACAAACAGACGTTCTAACTCACAAATAGTAAATTTTGCAAACGAAATATCAAAACAAACATTATTTAAAAAAGAAAATATATACATCGATGATGTAGATTCATTATTAATAGATAACACATCTATTAATGATGATGATATATGTCATTTTGAAGAAGATGACAAAGAAGTTATCACTCCAAAACTATCAAAAGATGATAAATACAGAATAAAAATAATAAAAGCAATACCCGAAAAAAATAATGCTGAGCAAAGAAAAGAACTTGAAATAACTGCGATGATAAAAACTATAAAAAAATTAATAGGCCAAGAAATGTCTTTCAGAGAAAGGAAAAATGGAAAAATTCAACAAATAAAAAGAAAAATACAAGCAAAAGATATAGCTATATTATTGAGACAGATGACTGGATATGAAGATATAATAAAAAAAGAATTCTCAAAAAATAATATTCCATTTTATATTATTGGCGGAAAATCCTTTTATTTTCGTGAAGAAATACAATCATTATTAACAGCTCTTTCTGCAGTACAAAACCCTTACAACGATTTTGAATTTACAAGATATATGTTCTCATTAATAGGTACAATGACATTCGAAGAATATGATAAATTAATAAATGAAAAAAATGAACTCAATAAAAAATCAGAAAAACAATTAACTCTTTTTGAGACATTTCAAATATCAAAAGAAGAAAACAACTATTCAAAAAACACAAAAAAAGCTTTTGAAACACTAAAAAAATATAAAGATTTAAAATACTATATAAAGCCAACTAACATATTAAAAGGTATAGTAGAAGAAAATAATTATATATCAAAATTATCAGCTTTAGATGAATCTGAAATTGCAATTTCAAATGTAAAAAAATTAATTAATGAAGCAGAAAAATACAATACTATGGCTACATCGTTTGCTGAATTGGTAAGATTATTAAAAAAAGCCACAGATGTGAATGAAGAAGAAGCCGTTCTTGAAGATGAAAATTCAAACAGCGTAAAGATTCTTACAATACATAAATCAAAAGGTCTTGAATTTCCAATAGTAATAATGGGTGGACTTCATAGCAATATAGACAAAAAAGATAATTCTGAAATAGAATTCTCACTTCCAGATTTAAACGGGAATAGATATTTTTTACTAAAAAATATCTTTAAAGATGTATTAAAAGAAAGTGAAAATGATATTTTAAGATGGTTTAAAAATAATACCTTTTTAGAAAAAACAGAAAATAACAGACTTATATATGTTGGAATAACGAGACCAAAAGAACTTTTAATTCCAATAAATGTAGAAAATAAAAATAAAACAACTTATAATATATTCTTTGATGAATTAAAATATAAAGATATGGACATAATAAATATAGAAGAAATTGAAGATATATTTCTTGAAAAAATAGAAGATGATGAAGAAAAAGAAAAAAAATTAGTTCCTCAAATAAATTTAAAAGACTTGAAAAATAACGCTTATAAACAATATATAGCCCCAACATATCTAACAGGACTCATAGATAAACCTTCGGAAATAAATGATGATGATGATGAAAACATAATAGAAAAAGTTAATTTTAAAAAAGATGAACTATTTTCAAATCAAGAATTAATATTCAGAGGTTCTGATCTACACAGAAAATTACAAAGTGTTTATAATCTATCACAAATAAAAAATATGATAGAAAATAATGAACTACCAAATTTATTCGATCAAATACCAATAGTACAGTTTGCATTCAATACCAAAAATAAAATAATTAAAAATGAATGGAGACTTGTAAAAAATTTCAAAATAAATGATAAAGATTATATGCTATTTGGAATTCCTGACAAAGTGATAATACATGAAAACAATATATATATTATAGATTATAAATATTCCAATTTAAATCAAAATATAGATAAATATAGATTTCAGATAAATTTTTATTTATACCTGCTAAAAGACTTTGGAATTCCAAAAAAAGGTTATCTTCTAAGTATTAAAGAAAATAACAAATTCATAGAAATAGATTATGACAAAAATATTGAACAAAAAATAATTGAACTAATAAAAAATAATGAATAATAATTAAGAAAAAATTAAGTGAAACCTAAGGGAAGCTTAAGTAAAAATCATTAAAATATAATAAAGCTAATAAAAATTCACAAACCCCAAAATTATCATCCAGCCAGTTAATTTCAAAAAGCCCTGCAAGTCTTTTAATTACTGGTAAAAAAGAGCAATTCTTAAGAATTGCTCTTTTTTTGCACTCTTTATGTTAATTTTATAATAAATATAAAAAAATAGTGGTAATTTCTAATTTAAAAGAATATAATTTATAATATATAAACATCATATTCAAAACATTGAGAGGAGGGATTATATTGAATGATCAAAAACCTTCAAAAAACTCAAAACCAACTGATTTAAGAAATATAATTGCCTTAATAATAACTTTGGCAGTAATTACAATAACTATAATAGTTGCAATATGTACTTTAACTCTTCCAGAAAAACCTGATTTTGATTTTATAGGACAAAGTTTATTGCCATTATGGGGTACTTGGCTTGGAACCGTACTAGCCTTTTATTTTGGAAAAGCTAATTTTGATTCAGTTGCTAAAACTTATGAAAATGTTATAAACAATTTAAGTTCAGAAGAAAAAATGGAAAAAATACCTGTAGACGATGTTATGACACCCATAAACAATATAACTCATATAGATTATGATGAAACGCAATTAAATAGAACTATATTAGAAATATTGAATGATAAATTATTTAGTGGATATAATAGATTTGTATTCTTAGAAAAAAACAACATATTCAAATATGTAATACATAGAAGTACGTTCACAAATTTTATAGCCGACAAATTGAGGGATGAAACTATTGATGTCAAAAAATTAACTCTCAAAAATTTTATCGATGAAAAAGATAAAAATGAATATATAAAAGATATGCTAGATAATTCTTATAACTTCGTTGCTTTAAATGATAATCTACTCGATGCGAAAAATGCCATGAAATCATTAAAAAATTGTGAAGATGTTTTTGTAACTAAAACAGGTAGAGGAACAGATCCTGTATTGGGACTAATCACAAATAATATAATAATAAAATTCAGCAAAATTTAAAAGGCCTTAAAGGCCTTTTTTTATTTTATTGATAATAAATTTTTTAAACTCATCATAATCAAGATTGATCAAGAAATTGTGATCAACTTTCTTTAAATCAGTATACCCCATATCTTTAAAAACAGATAATTCAAACTCAAATAGATCAAAATCTTCCCCATCTTTCTTTTTTATCTTTTCATTCTCAGTTAATTCATCCATGAGAACATTGATTCTATTGATCTTATCAATATTGACAACATCTGGATATTCTTCAATAATTTTTGAACTTATATCTTTTCCTTTTATTAAACTTTCTATATAATCTATATTTTGCATTATAAGGCTTTTATCAACAATTTTAGAATGAGTAGTTAAATAGATGACATCATCATAATCAAGTAAACATTCAAGACTACTCTTAAATCTTTTCAAATCATGATAGCCAATACAAGGAATAGGAACCTCAGCTAAATCACCTATATACATTATTCTATCTTTCTTATCAAAACAAACCGAATCTCCAATAGTATGGCCTGGCAAATAAAAAAATTCAATACTTTCAGAATCAAAAAATAACTTACTTTCGAAAGTTATATCTGGAAGTTTTAAAACAACATCACCATTTATAAAATCATAATTATATTTTAAATCATACTCTCCTTTAAATAAAATATCCTCTCTACAGGCTTCTGAAGATATTATTACAGAATTTTTGTCAAATATGCAATTACCCCATATATGATCCCAATCTGCATGAGAATTGAAAACAACTATTCTTCTATCAATAATTTCATATTTTAAATAATCTAAAACATATTTCATAGTATTAGGACCTGTTTGGGTATCGCAAATAAAAAAATAAGTCTCACCTTTTATTCCATAAACTATTGTATCAGTTAAAGTCGTTTCATATTCATTAAAATCAAATATATAACCTCGATTTCCAATTCTTTCAACATTCATTTAAAGCGCCCCCTAAAAAATATTATCATATTAATAATAACAGAAAAACTTAAAATAATATCTTTAAAATAAAATTTCTTTGATGTATAATAATATGTATATTTATTAATAGGAGTGATTTTAATGAAAGTTGAACTACTTGCACCTGCAGGTAATTTTGAATCTATGAAAGCTGCATTTTCAAATGGAGCTGATGCCGTTTATCTTGGTGGAAAATCTTTTAATGCAAGATCTTCTGCAAATAATTTTGATGATGATGAATTAAAAATGGCAATAAATTATGCCCATTTAAGAGATAAAAAAGTACATATTACATTCAATACATTAATAAATGACTTTGAAATCGATAAAGCAATAAAATATCTTGATTATATCTACTCAATAAATGCAGATGCAATAATAGTTCAAGATACAACTATAGCCTATATAATAAAAAATAGATATCCAGATCTTCCAATACATGCGAGTACTCAAATGTCTGTACACAACACTCAAACAGCTAAATTATTAAAAGAAGCCGGTTTTACAAGAATAATACCCGCTAGAGAAACATCATTAAGGGATATAGAAAATATAATAAACAATGTAGATATAGAAATAGAAACATTCATTCATGGAGCTTTATGTGTAAGTTACTCTGGTCAATGTCTAATGAGCAGTTTAATAGGTGGAAGAAGTGGAAATAGAGGAAAATGTGCCCAACCATGTAGAATGCAATATTCACTTGTAAAATTAAAAGAAGATAAAATAATAAAAGATGCTTATATACTTTCAACTCGTGACTTAAACACAATAGATAAAATACCTCAATTAATAAAAAGTGGTATAAAATCTTTTAAAATTGAAGGAAGAATGAAAAAACCACAATATGTAGCGACTGTAGTAAATGCTTATAGAAAAGCTATCGATTCATATTATGAAAACACAAATAAACTTTCAAACAAAGATATAGAGGATATCACTCAAATATTCAATAGAACCTTTACAAAAGGATATACTTTCAATGAATATGGAAATGAAATAGTAAACACAAATAGACCAGATAATAGAGGCTTAGAATTAGGCAGAACAATTTCTTATGATAGCTATAAAAAACTTTTAAAAATAAAATTAATAAGAGAATTAAATCTAAAAGATGGCATAGAAGTTATAGATCCTATAAATACAAACAAAGGAACTCGTATAGATAAAATCTATATAGATGATAAAGAAGTTCAAAATGCACAAAAAGATGAAATAGTTGAAATACCTTTCAAATTTTTTATGGACAAAAATTTAATTATAAACAAGACATACGATGAAAAACTAAATGATAAAGCAAAAAAAAGTTATGATGAAGATTTAAAAGTACCTTTAAATATAGAAATGACAATAATAAAAAATAATCCCATAGAATTAATTTTAAAATACAAAAATTTAAAAATAAATCAAAAAAGTGATTTTATAGTTGAAAAATCAGAAAAAAAACCTACTTCAAAAGAAAATATTGAAAAAAATATCTCTAAACTTGGAAACACACCTTATTTCGCAAACAGTATAATAATAAAAGGCGATGAAGATATATTCATACCAATATCTAAAATAAATGAATTGAGAAGAAATGCCATAGAAGAACTCGACAAAAAAAGATTATCTTATTCAAAAGAAATTAAAAATTTTAATCTTATAAAAAAATCAAGATCTGAAAATGCCTTAGAATTAAACATGAGCATAATAAATCCAGAACAGTTTATAAATAATGATAGAGGAAATACTTATTTATATAATTTCAAAAACTATAACTTAAAAGAAAATACAATTCCAGCATATTCCAGAATAACAGAAAATGATGAAATAGAAGAAATAAAAAAACAAAATATAAATTCAGATAAAATCATGGTTGGAAATCCAGGACTAATAAACATATTCAAAAACAAACAAATAATACTTGATTATTCTTTTAACATATTCAATAGTTATTCACACAAAATATGGAACAATGAAAACATCAAAAAAATAACTTTATCACCAGAAATGAATATTTATCAAATGCAAAGATTTGTAGAAAACACCGACATAGACTATGAAGTAATAATTTATGGAAGAATACCAGCAATGATAAGTAAATATTGTGCAATATCAAGTCAATCAGGTCCAGATAAACCAAAATGCAACTTATGTAAGGAAAGTGACTATTCTTTAATAGATAAAAAATATTATGAATTTCCAATAATAACAGACTTAAAATGTAGAATGCATGTATTAAATTCATTCCCATTAAACTTATACAATAAAATAAATGAAATGAAAGAAAAAGGCATAAAAAAATACAGATTATTCTTTACAAATGAAAAAAAATCCGAAATAGAAAAAACTTATTCATTATTCTCTGATTTAATATTCAATGAAAATTATAATTTAGAATATGAAGAAGAAATATTGGCAAGCACAACAAAAGGACATTACTTTTCTGATATATAAATCCATAAATATTTTTTGTTAATTAAAGATAAAAATAAAGGCTAAAATATGTTATAATATATTTAAGATAATATTAAAATATTATTATAATATGAGGAGCGGATAAAAATGACCTCCGGAGATGTTTTAGCCATAATGCAAGAAAGAGGCACAGAACAAAACAAAAAAATATATATAAAACATGGTTCTGGAAATAAAACTTTGGGTGTAAGTTTTAAAGATATAAAAGAAATTCAAAAAAATATAAAAAAAGACCATGAATTATCTTGGGAGCTTTGGAAAACAGAAATACCTGATGCTCAAATACTGGCAACTATGATAGCCGATCCTAAACTAATGACTGAATATCAAATAAACAAATGGATAAAAGATATAAATTATTATGTACTTGCTGATTATTTTTCATCATTAATATCAAGAACACCTTTTTGGATGAAAAAAGTAAAACAATGGACAAATTCAGAAAAAGAATATATAAGAAGATGTGGATATGGAATAATATCAAATTACTGCAAAAATTCTAAAGAAAAAGATATAGACTTTCTAAAAGCTTATTTGATAAAAATAGAAGCTGAAATACATAATTCAAAAAATCGAGCCAAAGAAATGATGAACAATGCTTTAATCTCAATCGGTTTTTTTACTCCAGAGTTAAAAAATATGGCCATTGAAGCTGCAAAAAAAATCGGCAATATCGAAATAGATCATGGTGAAACAAAATGTAAAACTTACAATGCCTTTGAATATCTTACAAAAAAAGAAAAATTTAAAAAATTTAAAAACTAAGGGTTTAAAACCCTTAGTTTTATTTTTATATTGACTTATCATATACTATGTTATAAATAGTGAAATTTAATCATTTATTAACTTCAAATATAAAAATAGCCTTGACCTTATAGTTACTATAATGTTTATAATCATATAGGAAATTAAATTAAGAAATTAAGGAGTGATTAAATGGAAAAGATTTTTGGTCAAAAATGGACTTTTACAAAATTCAGTAAATTCGTTTTTCCATCAATTCTAACACTAATATTCATAGCATTATATGGTATGGTTGATGGAATATTTATATCAAGATACGTTGGTAAAGAAGCTCTTGCGGGACTAAATATGGTATTACCGGTAGTATCTACAAGTCTTGCACTCGCATTGATGCTTTCAGCTGGAACAAACACGATAATAGCCATAAAACTTGGAGAAAAAAAAGAAAAAGAAGCCCGTGAACTTTTTACTTATTCTATTTTTCTAACTATAATAACGGGTTTTATAATGGCTGTTTTAACGATTTTATTCATAGATCAAATATTAGGTCTATTGGGGGTAAATGAAAAACTCTATGAATACAGTAAAACTTATATAATGATATATGCAATATTTTTTCCAATATATGTTCCAAAAATATTTTTTGAATATGCAACGAGAACAGATGGAAATGCAGGATATTCATTATTTTTATGTGTAATAGGTGGAGTTATAAATATAATACTCGATTATTTATTCATAGGCGTATATGGTTGGGGAATAGCTGGGGCAGCTTGGGGAACTGTTTTAGGTCTATTATTTGCTTTTATAGCAGGATTTTTATATTTTTTAAAACCCAAAATATTAAAATTATCAAAATTTAAATTTAATTTCAAATTCATAATCGAAAGTATTTACATAGGAGCTTCAAACTTTGTAAATCAATTCTCTATAAGTATTGCTACTCTCTTATTTAACAATATAGCTTTAAAATACTATGGTGAACTCGGTGTTGCTGCAATATCAATAATAATGTATATAAACTTCATGGTATTTTCTGTAATGATAGGTATGTCAACGGGTATGCAACCAGTCATAAGTTATAATTTTGGTTCTAAAAACTATGACAATATAAAAAGAGTGATAAATTTTGCAATGATAATAGGTTTCACATTTGCAATAATAAGTTTTTTATTCACTTATTTTTATAATTCATTGATAATAAACCTATTCTCAAAAGACGATCCGGCTCTAAAAAATTTAGTAGAACATGGATTTAAATTTATATCATTTGCATATTTATTTAGTGGGTTTAATATAATAAATGCTTCTACATATGCAGCTTTAAAAGAAAGTTTAAAATCCATAATAATATCTATAAACAGAAGTTTAGTATTTATAGTTATGGGATTAATAATAATGACAAATCTTTTTGAAGCAGATGGTTTATGGTTAACAACTGCCTTTGCAGAATTCATAACTTTTATAACAAGTTTATTATTCATGATAAAAGATGTTCAAAATTCTAAAATATTTAAAAACAAACAAATAATATACTCAACAAAAAAATGAGATTATCTAAAAAAGATAATCTCATTTCTCATAATTTTGAAATTGGTAATGCTTTATACTGCATAAAATCTTTTTTACCTGATTTTATAGCCTTCTTAGGACAATAAGAAATACATCTCATACAACTTTGACAATTATCCATTATTTTAGGATAATCTTCTTTTATTATATTAGAAACTGGACATATTCTTGAACATAATCCACAATTTATACATTCATTTTCATCTATATGAAGTTTTAAAAATTTTTGCATAAAATTCCATATCCATTTACTATTTGCAACAGGAATAAACATATCTGTCAAAAATTTATTCTTCGGTATATCTTTATTTTGATTTATAACTTTTTCTAAAAAATCTTTTAATTTATCTATAGCTTTTGTTTTTATACTATTATTCTTTAACTCATCTATACTTTTAGGAACTAAATTACTTGGCATTGTTATTTCTTTTATTCCTAAAATATTATATCCCTTTTTAGAAAATTCATTTTTAATATATTTTGGAACACCACTATATGGACCAGCAAGTGTAGTAAAAACAAAAAAATTAAACTTTCCAATTGGTAATTCCTCTATAAACTCTCTAACAAAAGGATATGTAGTATGAACCGCCACGGGAAAAGCTATACAATTAATATCATCTTCATTCAAAAAAGATACATCCTTTAAGTTTTCTAACTTAAATTTATTTATTGTATAATCTTTTTCTTCAAAAAAAGAAATCGTTTCATCTACCAATGTCTTAGTATTTCCAGTTCCAGAAAAATAAATTATATTCAATACTTTTTTATCCATAAATCATCTCCAAATTTTTTATACTCAAAATACCATTATTGCATAAAAATTATTATAATATTATTAAAAAAATTAGTGATAAGTAAATAATTTGTTATAATAATTATTAAAAGGGGGAATTATTTTGAAAATAAAAGTTGACAGACTTTCTTCATTTGCAGAAACAATCAATGGTGGAAACCCTGCTGGTATAGTATTAAATGCAGATAACTTTGATGAAAAAAAGATGAAGTTAATTGCTAAAAATATTGGATATTCAGAAACTGCATTTGTTTCTAATTCAAATAAAGCAGATTTTAAAATAAGATTTTTTACTCCAAAAGAAGAAGTAAATCTATGTGGCCATGCAACAATTGCTGCTTTTTCACTTTTAATAAAAGAAAAAATAATATCTCAAGGTAAATATACTCAAGAAACAAAAGATGGTATATTAGAAATTGAATGTAATAAAAACTCTGAAATCTTTATGAATCAAAATCTTCCAAATTTCCAAGAAAAATTGAATCAAGAATTAATAACAAATGCATTAAACATAGATAAAAATGAACTTTTAGAAGATATACCAATAGAGATAGTATCGACTGGATTAAATGACTTAATGATACCTATAAAATCTTTAGAGGCATTAAATCAAATAACTCCAAATATGAAAAAAATAGAAAATATTTGTAATCAAAATAATATTGCAAGCTTTCATTTATTTTGTATTCCAAAAAATGAATTTCATGCATCTTCAAGAAATTTTGCTCCACATCTTGGAATACCAGAAGAATCAGCAACTGGTACTGCAAGTGGTGCATTGGGATGTTATTTAATAAAACATAAAATATATGAAGCAAATAAACAATTATTATTTCAACAAGGTTTGAGTATGAATAAACCATCAAAAATAAAAGTAATAATAGAAAAAACAACAACAATAAATGCAGTAAAAGTAGGAGGTAAAGCTATATACTTAGATTCTATATATATGTAAAATAAATAATAAACCTCCAAAGTAGTTTTATAATTTTTATAAATTATAATCCACTCTGGAGGTATTATTTTTAAATCTTATACATCTATTATCCTATTGTTTTTTCTTCTTTTTCAAGAATATCTACAAACTCTGAATAATCTATCAAATCAACTTTAGAAGTACTTTCATCATAACCTCTACTCAAAAAATCATCTTTTAAAACATATTTTTTACCTTTTATTTCATTCACTTTTTCATCCCTTGCCCAAAAAGCTCCATTTTGAATAAATACGACAGAATCATCTGATTTTGTATTAGATATGAGAATTTTTGCAGCAGGATTATCAAGACCATGCTTTACCAATACTAGTGCCATTTAAAACACCTCACATAAAGATTACATTATCAAAAGAATGAAAAAAATCATTTAATTCTTCTTCTTTCATTATTTTTGCATTAAAATTTTCATCTATATCAGAAACACCAAATTTTTCAAAATGTTCTTCAACTCCAAAAACTTCCGTTTCATATCTTTTCACAAATCTATGAACCATACTTATAGGAAGCAACCCAAGAGTTTCAGGTTTTGTATTCTTACTTAAAGATATACTTGCTTCATCAACAAATAAAACTGATGGTTCTATATCTTCTCCATACATACCAAACGCTGTTCTGAAAGCTTCATTAGTCCAAATCGATCCAACTGGCGCCTGATAGACAACAAATAATATTTTTTTATCCATTAAACTCCACCTCACGCCATGAAATTTATAAATCTATCTGAATTATATACAAGTTCTGCTAATTCTGGAAGTCCACTTATTCTTGAACCTTTAATTATATTCTCTTTAGAAACTCCCCTATAATCCATACATATACCACAAATTTCAACATTCAATTTTTTTTCTTCGATCATAGTTTCAAGAATTCTAGGTATATCTCTATCAACTCTTATAGGTTTAACAAGTGAATTTATAGCTAAAACAGAATCACAAAATAAAAATATGCTCACGTCATGGCCTTTATCTAAGGCTGCATCTGCAATTTTTATAGCAGAATCTATATCTTCATAAGTATAAGGTTGAGCCATCACCTGTATAGTGATTTTCATATAAAAAACCTCCTGAATTAATCTCTTTCAAACATGAACCATGTCATTGTCCAGTTTCCTAAAATAAAGAATATTGATGCAACTATTGAACTTATACCAAGCATAGGCAATCCAACAAAGAAATGACCTATATTACAACCATAATCTATTGAAGCACCAAAACCCATCATAGCTCCACCAATCATAACTCTTACATATGTCATAGGATCCTTTGGCATTCTAAGTTTAAATTCTTTAGCTGCTATAGCTGAAACTGCAGAACCTAAGATTATACCTATAATAGACAATGCACCCCAATCAAGTTTAACACCTGTTAAGAAACTATTCCATAGATTAACCCATGGACCTGTAATACCAAAACCATAATTTCTTCCAGCTGCATAACTAACTATATAAGCAACACCTGAAAGAATTGCAAGTAATATAGATAAAGTTATCCAATTTATTTTAGATTCTCTATGTGTAGTTTTCGTTCCAAAAACATACCATAATAACAATGCTGCTATTATAATTGCAGGTATCCAAGGATTTATATTTAAAATAGAAGATACTGTAATACCTGTAGTTTCTGCATATAGTTCGCTCTGTCCTGTTACTTTAACATCATATGGTTTTAAAGCTTTAATTATAAAATTCAAAGAACCTTTTTTAGTAGCATAAGCAGTTAAACCATAAAAAATTGCTGCAAACCATGCAGTTGTCATACCTTCTCCAATTCTATATGTAACTCCGGAAGCACAACCGCCACCAAGAACCATACCCATACCAAATATAAATGCCCCAAGTACAGTTCCTATCCAGTTAAAAGCAGCCGGATTCATTCTTATCCAACCAAATTGTGCAAAAAAATGAAATAATATCATTGAAATTGCAACAGATAAAACAGCTATTTTAAATAAATAATTGTCTTTCATAAGTTTTATATCACGAAATGCAGAATTAAAACAAACCCTACCCCTTTGTAACAATATACCAAACAAAAAACCCATCAGTAATCCTGTCCAAGTCATTTAAAAAACCCCCTTATTATCATCCCGATTTTTTAATTTACTTTAATATAAATTTTCCATTCTGATGTTCCAGCATCTTTAACTTCTAAAACTTCATGTCCCATTTTTTTTACAGTTTCTGGAATTCTTTCTTTAGACATCGGATAGTCTATTAATACTTCAAGTATTTCTCCTGCTTTCATCTTTTTCAAAGCTCTCTTTGTTTCAACATCAGGTACAGGACAAACTTCTCCCATAACATCAAGTGTTTTAGTAACATTGTAATCTGCCATATATAACACCTCCATACTATTGTGAAATATTATGAATTTTTTCACATATTGTTTTAAATTACAATCGTGTTATGATAAACACAATTTTTTATGACTTTCAATATGATTATAAATCTATTTCCTAAACTCAAGTTTGATTATTTATTACAGTTTGGTTAAACAAGAAAAAGACTTTGATTATTAATAAAGAATTATTTTTATCATGTAAAAATCAAAATAAATTTTTCACATGATATATTAATTTTAAAAAGTTTTTAATTTTTTAAATTTTTTTGTCCTCTCAATATGAATTATAGTTTTTAATTTTAAAGTAACACTTTCTTTATCCTTTCAATTTGGTTAACTTTTGTTCATTAAAAAAAATATAAATATAAAAAAGTTAAATAAACATTTTGGAAGTTAAAAATAATATAGTAAAATTTAATATGAAAAAAATAATATGGGGGTGAATCATTTTGATAAAAGAAAGATTAAAAAACATAAGAAAACTTATGCAAGAAAATGAAATTTCAGCTTATATAGTACCAAGTTTTGATGCTCATAAAAGCGAGTATGTTGCAGAATACTGGAAATGTAGAGAATTTATAACCGGATTTACCGGATCTGCTGGTACAGCTGTTATTTTAAAAGAAAAAGCAGGTCTTTGGACTGATGGAAGATATTTTATACAAGCAGAAAAACAATTAAAAAATTCTACAATAGAACTTTTTAAAATGGGAGAACCAGATACTCCTGATTTTAAAGAATGGATTTTTGATAATCTTGAAGAAAATTCAAAAATTGGATTTGATGGCAGAACTTTTTCATTGAATGAAATAAGAGAATTAAAAAATATTCTAGATAAAAAAAACATAGAATTAATATATGATATAGATTTAATAGATAAAATTTGGAATGATAGACCAATAATTCCAAATGATCATATAATGGATCATGATATAAAATTCGCAGGAAAATCCAGAACTGAAAAGAAAAAAGAAGTTTTAGCTGAACTGAAAAAAAGAGAATGTGATTCCTTATTACTTTCTTCTTTAGATGATATAGCTTGGTTACTCAATTTAAGAGGACATGATGTAAATAATAACCCTGTTTTTTATTCTTATTGTTTTCTGAATAAAGACTCAACTATTTTATTTGTGGATAAAGAAAAAATTTCTAATGAACTAATCGAAAAATTAGAATATGATGGAATAAAAATAGATGATTACATAAAAATCTTTGATTTTGTAAAAAATTTAAAATCAAAAAAAATATTCATAGATCCTGATAAAACAAGTTATTTACTTTATATGTCTATAAATAAAAACATAAAATTACTAGAAGATATAAACATAACAACTCTGATGAAATCTAAAAAAAATGAAATAGAAATAAACAACTTAAAAAAATCTCATATTAGAGATGGTATTTATATGGTTAAATTTCTGAAATGGATAGATGAATCAGAAAAAACTGAACTTGATGAAATAAAAGCACAAGAAAAACTAATAAATTTAAGATCTAAAGATAAATATTCTAAAGGTTCAAGCTTTGATTATATATCTGCCTATAAAGAAAATGCCGCAATGATGCATTATAAAGCTACTAAAAATTCTAATAAAAAATTTGAAAACAAAGGCTTCTATCTTTTAGATTCTGGTGAACAATATCTCGATGGAACCACAGATATAACTCGTACTATTAAGATAGGAGAATTAACAGAAACAGAAAAACGTGATTATACATTGGTCTTAAAAGCAATGATAAATCTATCAATGGGGAAATTTTTATATGGATGTACAGGGACTAATCTCGATATACTCGCAAGAAGACCTATATGGGAATATGGATTGGACTATAAATGTGGAACTGGACATGGAATAGGGTTCTTTTTAAACGTTCATGAAGGCCCTCACGGTATTAGAACACAATATAATAAATACAAACTTGAAGATGGAATGATAGTTACCAATGAACCTGGTATATATATAAAAGACTCACATGGTATAAGAATTGAAAATACTCTTTTAGTCAAGAAATCTGAAAAAACTGAATTTGGACAATTTATGGAATTTGAAACAATAACAGTCTGTCCAATAGATACAAGGCCTATCATAAAAGAATTAATGTCAAAAGAAGAAATTAAATGGTTAAACGATTTCCATAAAAATGTCTATGATAAACTTGAAGAATTCTTAACAGAAGATGAGAAAGAATGGCTTAAAAATGCCACAAATCCATTATGAAAAAAATTAAAAAACAAATAGTATAATGAAAAAGATTTCATACTATCTTCTGAGATCATCTCTAAACAGCTTCAATCAAATTTAAACAAAAAGAAATAATATATTATAATACATATATAAATAACATCTGAAGAGGAGGAAGAGTTAATGATTAAAGTATACTCAGAAATCGGAAAATTGCGGAGTGTCTTACTTCATAGACCTGGAAATGAATTGGAGAACCTTGCACCAAAATACCTTTCAGATTTATTATTCGATGATATTCCATATTTAGAAAAAGCAAGAGAAGAACATGATGTATTCGCACAACTTTTGAGGGATAACGGCGTAAAAGTAAATTATATAACCCATCTTCTCTCAAATACTCTAAAAAGCAATGAATTAAAAGAACAATTTTTAAATGAATTTCTCGATCTATCGGATATAAATAATAAATATATAAGAGAAGCATTAAAAGATTATCTTTTAAATATGAACATTTCCGAAATGATCGATAAGTTAACTTCTGGGATAAGAACAAATGAATTGAAACTAAAAAAAGAAGTTTTTTCTGTGAAAGTCAGAAAATCTAACATGGATATTCCCTTTTTCTTAAATCCAATGCCAAACTTGTATTTTCAAAGAGATCCAGTGGCTATGATAGGAAAAGGTGCTACAATAAACAGGATGAGAACTCCAGCGAGAAGACGAGAATCGATGTTTATGGAATATGTTTTGAAGTATAATGAAGATTTTAAAAATACTCCTCTTTATTATGATAAAAAATTACCTTATGCTATAGAAGGTGGAGATATATTAATATTCAATGAAAAAGTATTGGCAGTTGGTATATCTCAAAGAACAGATCCAGAAGCTTTAGAAATTCTTGCAAAAAAGATTTTTGATGAATATGATGATACATTTGAAACAATACTTGGTTTTCTAATACCGGCCAAAAGAGCCTATATGCATCTCGATACTGTTTTTACACAGCTCGATTATGATAAATTTGTAGTTCATCCTGAAATGCAAGAAGTGATAAAAATATTCGGAATACAAAAAAAGGATCATGATGAATACACAATAAATGAAGAAAAAGGAACTTTAAAAGAAATTCTTGAAAAACATCTCGATGTAGATAAAATAACTCTTTTAAAATGTGGCAATGGAGATGAGATAGCTGCAGCCAGAGAACAATGGAATGATGGTTCAAATACCCTTGCAATAGAACCTGGAACTGTTATAACTTATGATAGAAATTATATAACCAATAAAGAATTAAAAAATGCTGGAATAAAAGTAATAGAATTTCCTGCAAGTGAACTTTCAAGAGGTAGAGGTGGTCCACGATGTATGAGTATGCCACTCATAAGAGATGATATATAAATAATATAAAAACCAAATATCGGGAGGGAATAATATGCCAGTAAATTTAAGAGGTAGAAGTTTTTTAACATTAAAAGATTTTACACCTGAAGAAATAAACTACATGCTCGATCTTGCTAAAGATTTAAAAGCAAAAAAAAGAATGGGGTTAAAAGGAAAACTTCTCGAAGGAAAAAACATAGTATTATTATTTGAAAAAACTTCTACAAGAACGAGATGTGCTTTTGAAGTTGCAGCTTTCGATGAAGGAGCAAATGTAACATTCCTTACAAATTCACAAATGGGAAAAAAAGAATCTATAGAAGATACTGCAAAAGTATTGGGAAGATTCTATGATGGAATAGAATTCAGAGGATTCAAACAAGAAACTGTTGATGCTCTTGCTGAGCATTCAGGAGTTCCAGTTTGGAATGGATTAACAGATTTAGATCATCCTACACAAGTATTAGCTGATTTCTTAACTGTGATGGAACATATTGATAAACCTTTAAATAAAGTAAAATTCGTATATGTTGGTGATGGAAGAAATAATATGGGAAATGCTTTAATGATTGGTGCAGCAAAAATGGGTATGGACTTTATGACAGTAAGTCCAAAAGAATTATTCCCAAATGAAGATCTTGTAAATGAAATGAAAGAAGTGGCAAAAGAAACAGGTGGAACAATAACTATAACAGATAATATAGATGATGTAAAAAATGCAGATGTAATATATACAGATGTTTGGGTTTCAATGGGAGAAGAAGATCAATTTGAAGAAAGAATAAAACTTTTAAAACCATATCAAGTAAATAAAGAAATGATGGACAAAACTGAAAACCCGGATGCAATATTTTTACATTGCCTACCATCTTTTCATGATTTAGAAACTCAAGTTGGAAAAGAAATATATGAAAAATTCGGATTAAAAGAAATGGAAGTTACAGATGAAGTATTCAGAAGCAAAGCGTCCAAAGTATTTGATGAAGCTGAAAACAGAATGCATACAATAAAAGCTGTTATGGTTGCAACTCTTATAGGTTAATGAGGGGGTTCTCTAATGGAAAAAAAATTAGCCGTTATTGCAATAGGCGGAAATGCTGTGAACCGGCCTGGTGAAGAACCTAATTCTGAAAATATGATTAAAAATATTGAAAACACAGCGAAATTTTTGGTAGAAATGATAGAAAAAAATTATGATCTCGTAATAACTCATGGAAATGGACCTCAAGTTGGCAATATTTTGATACAACAAGATATAGCAAAAGATAAAATTCCACCTTTTCCGATGGATATAAATGGAGCAATGACACAAGGATATTTAGGTTATATGATAATTCAATCTTTAAAAAATATTTTAAATGAAAAGAAAATAAATAAAGAAATAGCCTCAATTGTAACTCAAGTTGTTGTAAATAAAGATGATGATGGATTTAAAAATCCAAGTAAACCTGTAGGACCTTTTTATTCTGAAGAAGAGGGCAAATATCTTCAAAAAGAGAAAGGCTGGGATTTTAAAGAAGATGCAGGACGTGGTTGGCGAAGAGTTGTTCCATCTCCAATACCTGTTGAAATAATAGAAAACAATACAATAAAAAAATTAGTCGATTCTGATTTCCTTGTAGTCGCTTGTGGTGGTGGTGGAATTCCAATTATAAAAGAAAATAATAAATTAAAAGGTGTTGAAGCAGTTATAGATAAAGATAGAGCTTCTTCATTACTTGCAAAAAATTTAAATGCCGATGAATTTATAATTTTGACTGCTGTAGAACAAGTCGCTATAAACTTTGGGAAACCAAATCAAGAAAATTTATCCGAAATAACAGTTGAAAAAGCTGAAGAATATATGAAACAAGGTCATTTTGCTAAAGGAAGTATGTTACCAAAAATAGAAGCTTGTCTTGAATTTGTTAAATCTACTGGAAAGACAGCCTTAATAACTGATATGGAAAAACTAACTGAAGCTTTAGAAGGCAAAACTGGAACTAAAATAATAAAATGATAAAAAAAGAGATATCCTTCATACTGAGGATATCTCTTTTTTATAAATTATAATTTAAAATATTTATCTATAGAATTTTTTAACTCTTTTGAAAGTTCCAAAAGTTTTTGACTATACTCTTCAACAGATTCAATAGAAGATGTTTGCTCTTCAACAGAAGCATTTATTTCTTGTGTTTTTGCAGAATTATTTTTAGATATACTGGCAAGTGAATCTATATCTTCAATAACCTCTTGCTTCTTATTTAAAAGTTCTTCTACAAGTTCTCCATAAGATCTTATAGATTTTTCAGAATTTTTAATACTTTCATATATATTCTTATATTTATTTTCTGTTTCATTTATACTATCACTCTGTTTTTTATTATTGTCTTCTACATTGACTCTTATTTCATTCATTTTTTCTACATTCTCTATAAGTTCTTTAACAACATTCTCTATTTCTTTTGATGATTTTTGAGCTTCATCTGCAAGTGTCCTTATCTCATCTGCAACAACAGAAAAACCTCTTCCAAACTCTCCAGCTTTAGATGCTTCAATTGTAGCATTCAAAGCTAAAAGTCTTGTTTGGGCAGCTATTGAACTTATAACAGAACTAACTTTTTCAACATTTTTAGCTTTATCTGTTGCCTGTGTAATAGCCTTAAATATCTCTTCATTTGAAACTTTACTTTCATCTGTTGAACTTATGAGATCTTTTATAACCTTAAGACCTTGACTCACAGATTTAACAGCTTCATTAGAATTTTCACTGACAATAATCATTTTTTCTTTACATTCATAAATGAGATTATCTAATATTTCCATGTTTTTATTTGCTTTTTCTGAATGTTCAAGTTGCTTTGTAGTATCATAAGCTAAATTGTTTATAGTATCACTTATTTGTATAGAAGATTTTGAGATATAATCAGAAGCACCATTTAATTCTTCAGATGATTCAAGAAGAATTTCTGATGATCTATTTGAAAGTTCTATATAATCTTTAATTTTTTTCTTTAAAATTTTTAAAGAATCAGCAACTATTTTTATTTCATCATTTCTATTATAATCAAATTCAACCTTTAAATCTCCATTTGAAAGTTTTTCTATTGTATTTACCAATTTAGTAAAAGGTTTGGCTTTCTTATCTATTTTAAATAATATAAAAATATAAATAATAATAATTATTATAAATACTATTAAAAGTATATTAAAAAATAATTGTTGAATATTACCATAAAAGTCTTCATAATAAGTTCCAACATTTAAATACCAACCCCAAGGTTCATAATATTTAACGGCATTTACTTTTTCTCTTGTCTTATTTTCATTTGGATTTTTCCAAAAAAAAGTTATTATACCATCATTTTTAGGATTATTTCCTTCATTAAGGATAAGTTGTACAACATTTTTACCATTATCATCAACAATATTTGATATGTTTTCTCCTTCTTTAAAAGGATGCATCATTTCTTTACCATTTTTATCTATTGCATACATATATGCTTCAATTCCAAGTTCAAGTTTATTATTAAGTCCTCTCGTTTTGCCATCTTTTTGAACTTTATTGAGCATACTCGTTCTAAAAGTTTCTTGTGCCTGTTCTCTATCAATATACCCTTTATTGACTTGTGATTCTAAAAAATCAAGATATTCAACAGCCATATTTATTTTGTTTTTTAAAGCTGCTTCTCCAAGTTCATTTAAAACATTAGTAGCACCTCTAAATATGAGAAACAACAATATAAATATGGTTAAAATAAATATCAAAAAAATACTTGTGTATGATCTCACAAGACTTTTTTTTAAAGAATTCCTGTTCTTATTCATATTCCCCTCCATTAAGTATTATTTTAAATATCATTTATTCATTATACTGTATTTTGAATTTTATATCATCTAATTTATATATTTTTTAAGTTAAAAATAGATTCATTTATATACAATAAATGTTTTATATATATGAAATTTTAATTAAATTTATCATTTAAAATAACATTTGAAACTAATAAAATAAAAAGGGGGTTTCCCCCCTCAAAGTTAAATAGTCCATAACTTGGCTTTTTCCATCTCTGTGTACATATTATAATACCTTGCTTTGTTTTCCATTAATATATTATGATCCCCGATTTCTTCTATCTTTCCCTCATTTAAAACTATTATTTGATCAGAATCTTTTATTGTATTCAATCTATGTGCTATGACTATAACCGTTTTATTTTTTATGAGTTTATCAATAGATTTCCTTATTTCAAGCTCATTATCGGCATCGAGTGAAGCAGTCGCTTCATCCAAAAGAATTATAGGAGCATCTTTTAGTATTGCACGTGCAATTGAAATTCTTTGTTTTTCTCCACCAGAAAGAGTTGATCCTCCCTCTCCAACTATCGTATCATAACCATTTTCTAAACTTTCTATAAAATCATGACAATTAGCTATTTTAGCAGCTTCAACTATCTTTTCTTTAGTGGCTTTTTGATTTCCTATTTTTATATTATTATATATGGTATCATTTAAAAGATATACTTCTTGAAAAACCATACTTACATTTTGTAGTATATTATCCGGCTTTAATTTACTTATATCCATATCACCAATCTTTATCTTTCCCGATTGTATATCCCAAAATCTTGCTATAAGACTTGTAATTGTAGTCTTTCCAGAGCCTGAAGGTCCGATAAGTGCCGTCATTGTACCTTCTTTTGCTTTAAAACTAACATCTTTTAATATTGGATCATCTTCTTCATAAGAAAAACATACATTTTCAAATTCAATATCATAATTTTTAAATTGATGATTCTCATATTCATAAGATATCTCTTTTTCATTATAAGTTTTAATAAGCTTTTCAGATGCAAGTTTTAAATATCTAAATTCTCCATATTGTGCCGAAAAACCGCGAAGAATATAAGTCAAGGCCAAGTTCAATATAACAAAAGTAAAATAATATATATTATTTATATTTCCATTTATAAATTTTGTAGTAGAAATAATAAGCATCAAAGGAAAACTCAAATCTATCAAAGTTTGAAAAGCTAAAACATATGGAACTATTGCAACTTCTGTTCTTATACTTTCTTTCCTAAAATCTTTAAAAGATTTTTCAAGTCTTTCAAATTTTTCTCCAACCATATTATGTGATTTAAATACCTTTATACCATTCAAATATTCTACCATTCTTGATATAACCACGGCTATTATTTTCTTTTTACCTTTTCCGATCTTTGAAGCCCTTTTTCCACCATAAAACATTAAAGGTAATGATCCTAAAACTATTATCAATTGTATAAGTCCAAGACTAAAATCAATAAAAAAAGTTATTATTAAAAGATAAATACTTATTATAGAAATTTTTATTAATTCAGAAGTATTATGAGTGATAACTTTTTCAAAATCTTGAAGGTCATTAGTCATTATATTAGAAATCTCACCTATACTATTTTTATTAAAATATCCCAATGGAAGATTTCTTAAATGATCTCCCATCTTTATACGCATACTTTCTATAGCTCTCGCACCTTGAATTTGAATCCCGCTATAACCTATAGAACTAATTATAGTTCTTATTATGAAAGATATTATCATTATCCAGGTATACTCTTTTATTTTTTCTACACTGAATGTATCTTGTATTAAATCAAGAAGTACAAAGTACATAACTCCTATAAAAATGCCATAAAAAACTGAATCTATAACAAGAAGGAATATAGGCATTTTTAATTTTTTAGATTTTTTTCCTAAAAGTTGTTTTATATTGCCTAACATATTAAACCTCCTCCTCATCTTTAACTAAATCATAATCATACATATTCCATAAATGTTTATACAATCCTTCTTTATTCATTAATTGATCATGTGTTCCCATTTCTTGAATTTTTCCTTCATTAAGAACTATTATATTATCTGAATTCTTTATTGTATATAATCTATGTGCAATTATTATTCCAGTTTTATTTTTAAGTAATTCTCTGAGAGCAATTTGAATTTTACTTTCATTTTCTATATCTGAATAAGAAGTAACTTCGTCTAATACCACTATAGGAGTATTTTTCAGAATTGCTCTTGCTATAGAAATTCTTTGCTTTTCTCCTCCACTTAATTTTATGCCATTCTCGCCCAGTAAAGTATCATACTTTTCAGGCAATGACATTATAAAATCATGGATTTGAGCTTTCTTGGCTGCATTTTCTATATCTTCTTTAGAAGAATCACTTCCCATTCTTATATTTTCAAATATACTATCCTGCAACATAAAAACATCTTGAAAAACAAAAGATGTGTTATTCATAAGACTTTCAAAAGATATATCTCTTATATCAACTCCATCTATAGTGATAGAACCATCATCAACATCCCAAAACCTTCCTAAAAGCTGTCCAAGTGTAGTCTTACCAGAACCCGAAGGACCTACAAGTGCCACTGTTGTTTTTGGTTTTATTTTAAATGAAATATCCTTTATTACTTCTTCTTTATCATATTTAAACTTTATATTTTTATATTCTATTTCACCTTTTATGTCTTTATCCAATAATTTATCTCCAGAACTCTGTTCTTCTCTATCAAGAATATCTCTTACTTTTCCAGCACCTTCTAATAACATAGTAAAAGTCATACCAAATTCAAGAAGATTTTTAAAAGATGATAAAAAGTTTTTTGACATTAATATGAAAAGTATATATACAGAAACATTGACACTACCATTTAAATACATCAAACCACCTATTGGTATGATAAACAATAATCCAGAATCTATAAGAACACTAAATATTGCATATGATGGTGCTTGTTTTTTAGATAACTCACACCAATAATCTGCATATTCTTTATTTGTATTCTTATATTTTTCAAAAGTTTCTGAAGTTAAATTAAAAGCTTTCATTATATTCATTCCATTTATATACTGTATAATTGTAGAATTCAACTTACTCAATAAATTATGATAATCTATCATATTTTGTTTTGCACTCAATATCCAAAAAGTTTGTAATAAAAAACCCAATACAATTGGAATTAATAGTATAAATGCCAATTTCCAATTCAATGTAAACAAAAATATCAAAAATATTATTGGTGCAACAGCTGCTGCAGACAAATCAGGAATCTGATGTGCAATAAAATTTTCAAGTTTTTCTATATCTTCATTTATAGCTTTTTTTATATTACCGGTTGTATTAGTTGTAAAAAAACCCATATTAAGCTTTGCCATATGCTTTACAGCTTTCATTCTAAGTTCATAAAGAATCGTAAATGCCGCAATATGAGAAAATACTCCCGATGAAAGAAATAAAATAACTCTTATTATAACAAATATACAAGTTATAAATGCCAAATTTTTTATTCTTTCAAAATCAATACTAGGTTTAAAAAGTTCAAGAACAATATAATAAACGATTATATATGGAACCATAGATAAAACTGTACTTAAAACACTAAAAATTGCAGATGTATACAATTTAATTTTTTCTTTTCCAGAAATTTCAAGTAAAAACTTAAAATTTGACTTTCTTTTTTCTTTATCCTGCATTTTATCCCTCCATTTCTATATAAAATTAATATTCATTTTGTATTTTTAGATTTTTATTTTTAAGAACTTTAAATTCTTTCAAAGAGATTAACAAAGCCCAAATAACTATAATTACATCTATCAAAAAAGATCCGAAATAAATACCTCTTATTCCCATAAATTTTGGAAAAAAATACATAACAGGAATATAAAAAACAATTTGTCTTGCTATACCTATTATTGCAACAGGTTTTCCTTTATTAATAGATGGAAAAAAAGTCATACATATAAATATTATTGGAAGTATAGGTATTACGAGCATCAAAATTCTAAAGTTCATTATATTATAAGGATCAAAAATCTGTCCTGGCATCATTATATTCAATACTGAGCTGGGAATTAACATCAAAATAATCCAAAAAGGAATCATAAAACAAATACCTGCAACTGTAAAAACCTTATAAGATTTTATAACTCTTAAATTATTACCAGCTCCAAAATTTATACCTGTAACGGGTTGTAAAGCCCTCATAAGACCAAAAATTGGCGTTAATAAAAAAGTATATATTCTAAAAGCAACACCATAAAAAGCTATATCAAATAAAGTTCCATATTTAGATAATGCATTAAAAACTACAACTCCCTGTAAAACACTCATAACAGACATTATAAATGAAGGTATTCCCATAGAAAATATACTATTTATTATTTTTTTATCTCTATAAATCTTCAAAGGATTAGCTTCAAATGTGGCTTTTTTTCCTGAAAAATATAATATTCCCATTAAACTATATATAAACATACCCAAATTAGTTCCCCAAGCTGCTCCTTTAACTCCAAAACCAAAAACAACTATCAAAAAATAATTTGCTATTATATTTATTAATAATCCACTACCCATCATAACTGCAGCTGATTTCATCTTTCCTTCTGCTCTAACAACCATATTCAAAGCTAATCCATGTATCCAAAAAATAGTTCCTATTATGGTTATTCTAAAATACTCGACAGCAGGAAGTATAGCTTCCCCTTTTCCACCCATCATTTTTATAAAACTTTCAGCAAAAAACCAACCAATGATCATATATACAACGGTAGAAATTATACTTAAGTAATTGACATTACCTAATATTCTCTCCTGAGTCTTTTTATCTTTAGCTCCTATTGCTATACTCAATGCAGAACCTGCTCCCACTCCAAATAATGAACCTATACCAAGAACAATTTGAGATAATGGATAGGCTAATGAAACCCCAGCAAGTGCCGTTTCACCAACAAAACGACCAACAAAAATAGCATCGAATACAGTATTCATTCCATATAAAATCATAGCTATTATAGCCGGCAAAGACATTTTCCACATGACTTTCCAGAGATTTTCATTAAGTATCAAATTTCTCTGATAATCTTTATTATTCAAATCCTTTCACCCCTATACAAATTTTAGTTTTACCTAACTTAATGTCATACAATTATATTATCAATATAAAAAAAAATCTACTCCAAAAAATAAAAAATTCTTCATTTTAAAATGAAGAATTTTCTATTTTATACATTCTCTATATTTTTTAGGGGTTATATTCATCTCTTTTTTAAACATATTAGAAAACTTACTGGCATTATCATAACCAATTTCAGAAGCTATATAAGCTATAGTTAAATTCTTATTTTTTAATAAATCTTTAGATTTTTCAACTCTTTGTTTTTTTATAAAATCATAAAAAGTTCCTCCTGTACTTTCTTTAAAATATTTCTGAATCTTATAATTACTGAGATTAAATTTTTGAGACAAATCATTTATATAAGGAGGATCATCCAGATTTTTAAGTAATACTGAAATTATTCCAGTCATGATTGAACTTTCATAAAATTTTTTATTATTTTGAATACTAAAAAATATCTTTAAAATATCTTCTTCTAGTTTAGAAAAATTAAATATTGAATTATTATAAATATCATTAACCATATCTTTCAAAGATTTATCAGATTGTTCTATTAATAAAAAATTATCAACATAATTTTTATATGAATTAGTTATCATACCCTCTATTATTTCATCATTAAATGGAGTATTTATATTATTTTTTAACAGCTCAAAATCCATAGCTATTGAAAAACAACTAAAATTATTGTATTTCATCTTAAATTTTTTATATTTTTCAGGCATATAAAAAATACAATATTCATCTTTTCCTATTCTAGAAGAATTATCAAATCCTTCTATACCAAGTTCAAAATACCCTTCCATACAATAAGTAAATTCCAACATATTCTTACCATTTTTAAAAAAATTATAATTAAATACATTTTTTGCCATATCTACATTTTTAAATAATATGGATTCAAATCCTTTTTTATATTTTATTCTTATAAAATCACCAGAACCCATTAAATTATTTATTTTATAATATACTATATTATTTTCTATGCTATCTTTTATTATTATCTTTTCTCTTTCAAGATTTTTATAGTATTTTGAAATATTATCTTCTTCATAGAACATAAAAAGTTCCCCCATAAATTAAATTTATATTATGTAGATAAACCTACATAATATAATAATACATAATAAAATTTTCAAATAAATTAAAAAACAGTTAATTACTCATATTTCTTTTATTTTAAAGTTTTTTACAAGATAATAAGGTATAATTAGTTAAAAGTATATTTATGGGGGGAATATATATGGCTCAAAAAGAAATCTTGAAAACAGTTAAATTATGTGATTCACAAGGTAATCTAAACAATTCAGCCATAGGTTGGTCAAAAAATCCCGTTCACAAAATAAATTTAAAAGGTAGCCCTTTTAGAAAAAAGAGATGGAATTATTGGGCTATAAATAATTCAAACTTAAGTTTAACAATAGCCATAACTACATTCGAATATGCAAGTGTTGGTTTTATATATTTAATGGACTATAAAAATAATGAATTTTATGAAGATAAAGAGGTTATTCCAGGCAGTATGAATGTATATCTTCCAGACTCTCTTTTGGGAACTAATTCTTTCAATGGTAAAAAAATTACAATAGAGATGCTCCATAAAAATAAAGAAGTGATAATAAATGCAAGTTCAAAAAAATTTAAAAGTGAATTCTTTATAGAATATCCAGAAAACTATGAATCTTTAAATGTTGTAATCCCATGGAATGAAAAAAGATTTCAATATACTTCCAAACAAAATTGTCTCCCAGTTGAAGGAGCTTTATATACAAACAATCAAACTATAATATTCGAAAAAAATAGTTCCTTGGCTTCCCTTGATTTTGGAAGAGGCAAATGGCCTTATGAAACATTTTGGAATTGGGCTACATTCTCGACATATATTTCAAAAAATAAAATAGGTATAAACTTTGGTGCAAAATGGACTGATGGAACTGGTATGAATGAAAATGCCATAACTTATAATGACAAAATCTATAAAATAAATGAAGATATAAAATTTATATATGATAAAAAAAATTTAATGGCAAATTGGACTTTAAAAAATTCAAATGAAAGTATAAACCTAAAATTCACTCCATTATATATAAGAAAAGATAGAACAAAAGCTTTATTTATAAAATCTAAATTTGATCAAATTTTTGGATATTTTAATGGATATGTCCAAATAAACGACAAAAAAATAAATATAACAAAAACTTATGGTTGTGTTGAAGAACATAAAGCTAAATGGTAAGTCTTATCTAGCAAAAGAAAAGGGATTTCTTGCCAAAGAAAATTAAATAGGGAGGAACAAAATGAAAAAATATATTTCTAATATAGTATTTTTAATAATAGTATTAGCCTTTTCAAATGATTTATTGAGAGAATTATCTTATAATCTCAGTTTCAATTATGATCCTTTATTATTAACGATTTTAAGCTATACAGGAATGATATTCATATATTTAAATTTTATATGGAGTATAATAAGAAACTACAAAAAAACTGAAGATCCTATAAAAAGTTTTATATTAATTCCTTTATTAAAATTTATATCAATATACATAACTTTTTTAATACTGAGTATAATCTATAATTCAATGTTCAGTATCGATTTGATAATAGGTTTATTAAACGCTTCTATATCAATATTTATACCTGGCAGAGTAGTTTTCCCAAACATAGTAGATCTCATACTATTTATGATAATATTCTCAACAATTTCTCCTATATTGATTTCATTTATAAAATTAAATGATTCTAACAAGAAAAAAACATATGTAATTGAAGAATTCAATCAAGAAAATTACAAAAAATTAATAATGAATTTAAAAGAGATGAAAGATAATATATTCGATATGGAAGTATACAATAAATATATAGAAGTATATGATAAAATATTGATTGAAAAAGTAGATGAAACCTATAGATTTAAAAAATTATCAGAATTAAAAAATATCATGCAAGAACATTTTGATGATATGAAATTGAATTCATTGAGTTTAGATAAAAAAAAGAAAACTATAAAAAATACTATATATAAACTTGAAAAAATTTAATACAATTCAATACAAAAATATTTTATAAACAATCAAAAATCTGAGAAGTACAGTTTTAGTACTTCTCAGATTTTTTATTTGATTGCGAAAAAACTAACTTAATTAATGAAAATGAAAAATATCGTAATAAAAAGTAAAACTTAGATATACAATAAGAAATATAAATAAATCGAAATTATTAATCCTAATTTATTATAACTGTCATTCTTTGAGTTTTGAAAAATAAAGTATTTAATAGTACTATATAATAAAGATTACTTAATTGAGATATGATTCACCTATTCCTTATTTAGTTTTAAATCTTTATTTTTATTAATTTTTATTGAGAAATGATTCAGTGTTTATTTAAACATAAAAACACATAAAAAAGGGGTGTGGATTTTGTTTGCAAATGTCCTAATAAACGGAACTATTAATGGATCAATTTATGCTTTAATAGCACTTGGATTTTCGCTGACTTTTGGGGTAGCCGGCGTTGTAAACCTTTATCATGGAGCTTATTACATGGTTGCAGCATATTTAACTTATACATTTATAAGCTTAAATTTTCCTTCTTGGCTTGCAGCTATAATATCTCTTTTATTGGTTGCTGGATTAGGTGGCCTCATGATGAAAGGACCTATACTTTATTTAAGAAAAAAAGGAGAAAGCATTTATATACTCATCTTCACACTTGGTGCAGCATATTTTACTCAATATTTATTCACAATGCTATACGGTGCAAGAAGATATTCAATAATGCCTTTTTATGATAACGCTTTAAATATTATGGGTGAAACCGTTCCTGGTTCAAGAGTTTTTGCTTTCATAATTTCAATTATTACAATAATTGCCGTTATGTTATTTATAAATAAAACAAGTTTTGGAAAACAAATACTTGCAACATCTCAAGATGTTTATGCCGCTGAATTAGTTGGAATAAATACAAGTTCTGTTTTTATACTAACTTCTGCAATATCAGCACTTTTAGCTGGAATCGGAGGAATCGTAATATCTCCTTTCCTTTCAATCTCAGTTGATATGTGGCTCCCAACATTATTAAAAGCTTTTTCAATCGTTATATTAGGTGGACTTGGTAGTATAGGAGGAAGTATAGTTGCAGCATTTATTATGGCTTATATTGAAGGTATTGTCGCAATAACTTGGACTTCAAGTATGACAGAAGTTGTATTCCTTGTTCTGGTATTCATATTCCTAATATTTAAACCTACAGGAATTATGGGTAAGAAAACTATATAAAGGGTGATTTTATGAAATTTTTAAAAGATATAAGGGGAATTATAATACTATTATTTACAGCTTTTTTATTTATTTTTCCATTGATTTCAAATGATTTCTATCTCATAAACATTCTATCCGTTTCTTTCATATACATGGTTTATGCTGGAAGTTGGGATATACTCTCAGGATTCACAGGTAAAGAAAATATGGGTCATGCAGCATTTATAGCCATTGGTGGTTATATGCTTGGGTTTATATCTTCTTCTTTTGCAATAAAACCTTGGTTGTCTATTCCACTTGCAGCAATTTTTTCAATATTATTTGGAATAATTATAGGTATTCCAACTTTAAGACTTAAAGGTCCTTACTTCGCCTTAGCTTCTCTTGCAATAGCCTCCATATTTGAGAAATTGACCATTTCTTATTCAGAAGTCACAGGTGGCGAAGAAGGAATTTTTGGAATACCTTTTTTAACAGAAGGTCCAATGGGTTCTTATTATTTTATGCTCATATTTGCCGTAATATCAATAGGATTACTTTTTTATCTAGGCAAATCTAATTTTGGATTAATATTAAAATCTATAAAATCCGATGAAGAAGCTGCAAAAGCTTTAGGAATTGAAACAACAAAATATAAAGTAACTGCTTTTGCATTATCAGCAATGTTTGCAGGTATGGCTGGTACTGTGATAGGTCATTTTTATGGATATATAGGACCAGATATAGTATATCCTTTATCCTTAAACACACTTATAATGTCTGTTGTTGGAGGAATTGGTGGAATTATTCCTGCAGCTCTTGGAGGTTTTTTTATCTCTTTATTAACAGAATTATTGAGAGGTTTTGGAGAATGGAATCAAATAATATATACTGTAATATTGATGTTATCTGTACTTTTCCTTCCAAAAGGTATTTTTGTTAGCATTGGTAATCTAATAAAAAGAAAAAAAAGTATAAAACCTGTTATAGAAAAGAGCGGTGATAAAAATTGACAAATAATATTCTTGAGATAAATAATCTTTCAAAAAATTTTGGTGGATTAAAAGCAACTGATGATATTACTTTTAATGTTAAAAAGGGTGAACGCTTTGGAATTCTTGGACCAAATGGTGCTGGAAAAACAACTATTTTTAACTTAATTTCGGGATTTATAAAACCAGATAATGGAAAAATAATATTTCAAAATGAATCAATTTTTGGTATGAATCCTATAAAAGTTGCTCATAAGGGTCTTGTAAGAACTTTTCAAATAGTTAAACCTTTTAAAGAGTTAAGTGTATTCGAAAATTTAAAAGTTGCATCTTTAACTCCTAGGATGAATAAATTATTTCCAAATGAATCCGAAAAAATAGATTGGATAAAACATGTAGCTTCTATTTGCGAACTTGAAGAAGTTTTATATACAGATACAGAACAACTTCCACAAGGATATTTAAAAAAACTTGAAGTTGCAAAAGCTTTGACTGTGAAACCAGAATTAATATTACTCGATGAACCTTTTGCTGGTCTCACATCATCAGAAATAGAACCTATTTCAAATGTTATAATAAAAGCTAATGAAAAAAGTGGAACAACAATAATATTAATAGAACATAGATTAAAAGAGTTCATGCAAATAGTAAATAGAATAATAGCAATAGATTATGGTAAAAAAATAGCCGAAGGTACTCCAAAAGAAATAGTAGAAAATAAACAAGTTATTGAATCCTATCTTGGTAAAGGTGGTGGAGAAATTGCCAATGCTTGATATTAAACAGATCACTGCAGGATATGGAAAAGCAACTGTTTTAGAAAATCTTTCATTGAGTGTAATTGAAGGTCAATGTCATGCCGTACTTGGACCAAATGGTGCTGGAAAATCAACTTTATTAAAATCTATAACTGGAACTGTTCATCCAAATATTGGTCAAATTATATTCAAAGACAAAGATATCTCAAATGAAAAAACTCATAATATCGCAAGAATGGGCATATCTCTTTCTCCTGAAAATAGAAGGTTATTTAGAGATTTATCTGTAAAAGAAAATCTTGAAATTGCAACTATATACTCTATTAATAAAAATATTAAAAAAAATCTTGATTTTGTTTATCAAATATTTCCAAGATTAAAAGAAAGAATAAATCAAAAAGCAGGTACTATGAGTGGTGGAGAACAACAAATGCTTGCAATAGGAAGGGCTTTGATGTTAGAACCTGAAATATTATTATTAGATGAACCATCTATGGGACTTGCACATATAATAAAAGAACAAATATTTGAAGGTATTAAAAAAATAAAAGAAACTGGAAAAACTATTTTAATAGTAGAACAAGATGCGACAATGATACTTCCCATAGCAGATAAAATATCTATATTTGAACATGGAAACATAGTATGGGAAGGTAATCCTTCAGAACTTTCAGGAAATAATTCAATAAAAAGTGCTTATCTGGGGTTATAAGCATTATAAAATTAGGAGGGATTCTCTTTATGAAAAAAGCTTTAAGTTTAATATTCATTATAATTCTTATTGTTTCAGCATTTTCAGCAAATCCTTGGAAAATAGGTGTTCTTGGTCCTTATCAAACTGAAAATGGAGTATGGATTAAAGAATCTGTTCAAATGGCAGCAGATGAAATAAATGCACAAGGTGGAATAGTTGGAAGACCTGTAGAATTAGTATTCGTAGATGATGAAAATACTGCTGGAAAAATGATCTCAGGAATAACAAGGCTTGTAACAAGAGATAAAATAGATTTCTTAATAGGTGGAGTTGGTTCTGGACCAGTTCTTGCTGCTATGGATACAATGGCAAGATATAAAGTAATATGGCTTGGAACAGGAGCAGCATCTCCAGATATAACAAATAAAGTTGCCGAAAATTTTAATAAATACAAATATTACTTTAGAGTTGGAACACTTGATTCAATATCTCAAGGAAGATCTATCGGTGAATTCATTGCAAACTATCTCGTTCCTGAATATGGCATAAAAAAAGCTGCAATAATATCTTTAGATCTTGTTTATTCTAAAGGTATAGCTGAAAAAGCCGCTGAAATAGCTGAAAAAGCAGGTGTAGAAATAGTTTATAGAGATTATTTCCCTGCTGGAACAAATGATTTTTCGGCTACATTCAAAAGAGCTGAGGAAGCTGGTGCTCAAGTTATAATTGATGCCATAGTTACCGAAGATGGAATTCAATTCACAAAACAATGGTATGATTTAAAAGTAAATGCTGCAATAGTAGGTGCTATTGCCCCAGCACTAAAACCAGAATTTTTTAATCAAACAAATCAAAAATCAATATATGAAACATCTGCATATCCAAATGGCGGTCCAGCTCCTTTAACATCAAAAACATTAAAATGGTATGAAGATTATAAAACAAAATTTGGACATGCTCCTGGATTCATAGCATTCCCTTCATATAACACTTTATATGTTTTAAAAGAAGCACTTGAAAATACTAAAAATTTAAATGATAAAGATGAAATAATAAAAGCCATAGAAAAAGTAGAATTTCCTTTAGGTGGAGACAAAGGCGTTGCTCCTGTAATATTTACAGAAAATCATGACTTAAAATATGGTGGAAATGGAGCAAATGGTATAATATATCAATGGAACACAAAAGGTGAATGGAAAGCTGTTTGGCCTTTAGAATATAAAACAGGGGATTGGTTAGTTCCTGAATGGATAAATTGGTAAGTATATTTGAATTAAAGTGATGAAAGCCGGCAGTTGTGCCTGCCGGCTTTCATGTTATAGGTAGTAGGATCTTAAAAGTACTTACGGACGTTCTTCGCTTTTATTTTTCTTTATTGTATCATAAAACAGAGCATTATCAAACTATATTTTTATTATTTTTAAAATTCGTAATAAAAAATTAAAATGATGAAATTTTTTTCAATATAAAACACTATGTTCTTAAAAAAACATTTTTAAAATTAATATTTTTTATTAAAATTTACTATTAATACTGATACTATTACAAAAACAATTCCTAAAAATATGTTAATAGTTATACTTTCTCTAAAAATTATTACCCCGAGAATAACACTCACTATCGGTTCAAACGCACTCAATATTGAAGCTGTGGATGAACCGATTTCTTTTATACCCATTTGTAATAAAATAACTGCAAAAATGGAGCATAATAAAGCTATTATCATACCCATAAACCAAGACAAGTAATTAAAATTAAAATTTAATTCAAATTTCAAACTACCAAAACCCAAAAAAATCATCGAAAACAAAAGCAAATAGAAAGTCATAACAACACTATTCATGTTTTTTATCTTTGTATGCTCAATCACAAGCATATAATAAGAATACAAAATTCCAGAGATAATAGCTATAAAAACACCACGAATATCTATTTTAATATTTTTATTTATAGAAAGCATACTTATTCCAATAATAGCTAAAATAAGAGCAAAAACTTTATTTTTATTTACTCTTTCTTTAAAAAACAAAATATTTGCAGTCATTATACAAACAGGATATATAAAATGAAGTGTAGTGGCAACACCTGTACTTATATAGGTATATGAAGCAAAAAGAGTCAATTGTGTTAATGTATATCCAATCAAAGAAAGAAAAAATAAATTTATAAAATCTTTAAAATTTATTTTTATAGATATTTTCTTTATTAATATAAATATAGATATAAATATAAGTGCAAACATACTTCTCAAAAATACTAAACTATAATAATTTATCCCTCCCAAATAAGCTATTTTAGCAAAAATCGGCATAAATCCAAATAAAATTGCCGAAAACATGGTCATCAAAATTCCTTTATTCTTCATACTAAATCCTCTCTATTCTATAATATTAAATGATATTATATCCCTTTTAAATTTAAAGTCAAGTTAAAACATACTTTTTATTTAAGTTAAAATATAGTATAATTTAATAAATTAATTCTAATATTGTATGAATATTTTAAAAGGGGTGAATTTTATGGGATAAAAGTATATGAAGTCATAAACACAGACATATATTATAATCTTGCTTTTGAAAGTTATATATTCGAAACCATAAAAAAAGATGATTTTTCCATAATTTTTTATAAAAATACAGATTGTTTAGTAATTGGAAAACATCAAAATTTATTCTTAGAATGCAATATAAACTATACAAAAGAAAATAATATAAAAATTGCAAGGAGAGAATCTGGCGGGGGAACTGTTTTTCAAGATCTTGGCAATTTAAATTACAGCTTTATAGGATATTTAGACTTAAATGATAAAGAAAAAAATTTTGATATTTTGATGAAATCCATAAAAAACTTCAATATTTCCCTTACAAAAGATGATAAAAATAGTTTATTTTATAAAAATTTAAAAGTATCAGGAAATGCTTTTAGACTATCCAAAAATAAATTTTTACATCATGGAACATTACTCTTAAATACTAATCTTTCCAAATTAAATAATTCAATCAATATAAAAAATATAAATCATAATAAAAAATATATATATTCAAATTACTCAAAAACAACTAATTTAAAAGATATCTCGGATGATATAGATGAAACAAATATAAAAAAGCAAATATTAATAAATTCAAAATTTTATTATGGAAAAATTATATCTTATACACTTATAGAAAATAATTTGAATAATTATATGTCTAAAAAAATAAAATTATTAAAAAATTTCAACTGGATTTATAATAATTCAGAAAAGAGGGGGGAAATTAATGTATAAAAAAGCATTTATGGAAAAACTTGAAGAAATTATAGAAGAATCTAAAACGGCACTTTTGAGTACTATCGATGATAAAGGATATCCTACTTCGAGATGGATGAGTCCAATATTATTACCAGGAAAGGGCGAGTATATATATGCAATAACAGCATCTTCATTCCCAAAAACACATCAGATAAACAATTCACAAAAAATAGAATGGTTATTTCAAAAAAAGGATCTTAGAGAAATAATGAATATAAAAGGAAAAATAAATGTTATAGACAATCCTTCTATAAAAAAAGAAATTCTTGAAATAATGGGAGACAGACTTGGAGTTTTTTGGAAAATAAATGAAGATGTTTCAGATATGGTTGTCTTAGAAACAGAAATTTTATATTTCAAATACTTTAAGCCAATGAAAGGTGCATACGATATTCTCGATCTAAGGGGGGAATAATATGATAGATATAAAAAAATATGATAAAGAATTATTGATGGATATGTTAGAAAAAATGGTTTTAATAAGAAGATTTGAAGAAAAAGCTGCTCAAAGCTATGGATTAAGAAAAATAGGTGGCTTTCTTCATCTTTATATAGGAGAAGAAGCTGTTGCAGTTGGTGCCATACAAAATTTAAATCTATCAAAAGACTATGTATTAACAACATATAGAGACCATGGTCATGCATTAGCATGCGGCTTGACTCCAAATTCTTTGATGGCAGAATTATATGGAAAAATAACTGGCTGTTCAAAAGGAAAAGGTGGATCCATGCATTTTTTCGATGAAAAAAAACATTTTTATGGTGGTAATGGAATAGTTGGGGCACATATTCCAATTGCAGCAGGCGTTGGACTAAAAATAAAATATTTAAAAGAAGATGGAGTAGTACTATGCTTTTTTGGAGATGGTGCTATACATCAAGGAAGCTTCCATGAAACGTTAAATATGACTAAAATATGGGAGATCCCAGTTATTTTCATATGTGAAAATAATCAATATGGTATGGGAACAGATTTTAAACGTGTTTCTTCGATACAAGATTTCTCAATAATGGCAGGTTCTTACGGAATGTATGGTGAACAAGTCAATGGAATGAATATACTCGAAGTATATGATACAGTAAAAAAATCTATAGAAAAAGCAAAAAATGGCATTCCAGTTCTTTTAGAAGCAAAAACCTATAGATACAAAGGCCATTCTGCAAGTGATCCAGCTAAGTATAGATCAAAAGACGAATTAGAAAAATACAAATCACAAGATCCAATTTTGATATTAAAAAATGAAATGATAAAAAATAATCTGCTCAAAGAAGAAGAATTTGAGGATATAGATATAAAATGTAAAAAAATTGCAAAAGAAGCAGCTGATTATGCAGAAAAAAGTGATGAACCTGACTTAAATGAATTGTACACAGATATTCTTATTTAGGGGGGATAACATATGAAAATAACTATGAGAGAAGCCATAAGAGCCGCTATCGATGAAGAAATGGAAAAAGATACAAATATAATTCTTATGGGTGAAGAAGTTGGCCAATATAATGGAGCTTATAAAGTTTCTCAAGGACTTTTAGATAAATACACAGACAAAAGAATATTAGATACTCCTATAACAGAAGAGGGCTTTGCAGGAATAGGAATAGGTGCTGCAATGGCAGGTTTAAGACCTATTGTAGAGTTCATGACATTTAATTTTTCTATACAAGCAATGGATCAAATAATTAATAATGCTGCAAAAATGCTTTACATGTCTGGAGGACAGTTAAAAGTTCCCATCGTATTTAGAGGACCTAATGGTCCTGCAGAATTTTTGGGTTCACAGCATTCTCAAGCTTTACAAACATTTTTCTTTCATACTCCAGGTTTAAAAGTCATGGCACCATCTACTCCAGAAGATGCAAAAGGCATGTTAAAAACCGCAATCAGAGATGATAATCCAGTAATTTTCCTTGAAGGTGAAATGATGTACAGTTGGGAAGGAGAAGTACCGGAAAATGAATATCTCATTCCTTTTGGTAAAGCTATAAAAAGAACCGAAGGCTCTGATATAACTATAATATCTTATTCAAAACCTATGAAAACAGTATTAGAAACAAATGAAAAATTAAAAGAATTAAATATAAACGCAGAAATAATAGATTTAAGATCTCTAAGACCTCTTGACGAAGAAACCATCTATGAATCTGTAAAAAAAACCAACAGAGTCGTGATAGTTGATGAATCATGGCCAAATGCAAGTGTTGCCTCTCATATTGGATGGTTAATACATAAAAATGTCTTTGATTACTTAGATGCTCCTGTAGAACTCGTAACTTCAGAAGATGTTCCAATGCCTTATAATCACAAACTCGAATTACATGCACAACCAACTGTTGAAAAGATATTAAATGCTGTAAAAAAAGTAATGTACATTTAAGGGGGGATTTAAAATGGCTGAAAAAATATTTATGATAGCTCTTTCCCCAACTATGAAAAAGGGAAAAATAACTAAATGGAGAGTAAACCAAGGTGATACTATAAAAGAAGGTCAAATAATCTGTGATGTAGAAACTGATAAAACTACTATGGAATATGAATCGATGAATGAGGGAACTATATTAAAAATAATAGTAAACTCTGGTGAACGTGCTTCAGTTGGTCAAACAATTGCTATAGTTGGAGAAGAAAATGAAAATATACAGGAAATTTTAGATGAATTGAAAGATGAAATAAAAGAGAATAATAAATCTGAAAAAACAAAAACTGAAAAAATCATTGAAGAAAAAGATACAAATAACATAAACACAAAACAAAATAATGAAGATGGTTCCCATATAAAGATATCACCTCTTGCAAAAAAAATAGCAAAATTAAATAATATAGACATAAAAAAAATAAAAGGGTCTGGACCTAATGGCAGAATAATAAAAAAAGATATTGAAGAATTTAAAGACAAAAAAACAAGTTTCTTTAAAAATGATGGTGAAGATAAAATTATAGAAATATCTGATAAGAGAAGAATAATAGCTGAAAGACTTTCAGAATCTAAATTCACTTCTCCACACTATTATTTAAAAGTATCTGTAAATATGGAAAATATATTAAACACGAGAAAAGAAATGAACAAAAAAGGCGAAAAAGTTTCTTTAAACTCATATTTAATAAAAATTGCATCTCAAGCAATTTTAAAACATAAAATAATAAATTCTTCATGGAATGATGAAAATATAATCGAATACTCAAATATAGATATTGGAATTGCGGTTGCCCAAAAAGATGGTTTAATAACTCCAATAATAAGACAAACTCAATTTAAAGGAATAAAAGATATAGATACCGAATTAAAACAATTAATAGAAAAGGCAAAAGATGGAAGTTTAGAACCTGAAGAATATACAAATTCAACTTTCACAATATCTAATCTTGGAAGTTTTGGAATAGAAGAATTCACTGCTATAATAAATCCTCCAGGCTCGGCAATATTGGCAATTGGTTCTATAAACGAAAAACCAATTGTTGAAAATGGCGAAATCAAGATAAAACCTATAATGAAAATGACTTTATCCTGTGATCATAGATTAATTGATGGAGCTTCTGGAGCTGAATTTTTAAAATATTTAAAAGATATAATTGAAAATCCATTTAAAATGTTATACTAAGGAGGTTTTAAATATGGATTTTGATTTAGCTATAATAGGAGCTGGTCCTGGAGGTTATGTATCAGCAATAAGGGCTAGTCAACTCGGAATTAAAACAATAATATTCGAAAAAGATAAACCTGGTGGAGTATGTTTAAATATTGGATGTATTCCTTCAAAAAGTTTAATAAGTCAAGCAGAAAAATACAGAAATATGCTCGAATTTATAGATAAAGGAGTAAAAATGGACTTGACTTCTTTTGATTATAAAAAAGTATTTCATGAATCAAGAAAAGCATCTGAAACACTTTCAAATGGTGTCAAATATTTATTAGAAAAAAACAATATAACTTATATAAATTCTCAAGCAAAAATAACAGATAAAAATACTATAAAATATGAAAATAAAAGTATAACAGCAAAAAATATAATAATTGCAACTGGTTCTAAACCAAGAGAATTAAAAGGATTTGAATTCGATGAAGAAAAAATACTATCCTCAACAGGTATTTTAATGCAAGAAAAATTACCTAAAAGCATATTAATAATTGGAAGTGGTGCAATTGGAATGGAATTTGCATATGTCATGAAAAGTTTTGGTGTAGATGTCACAATAGCAGAAATGCTCGATAACATACTTCCATTAGAAGACGAAGACACAGCAAAAATTTTAAAAGATGCCTTTAAGAAAGATGGTATAAAAATATTAAATTCAACTATAGCAAAAAGCTATGAAAACTATGAAGATCTTTTAAAAGTTAAATTAGAAAATATAAAAGATAATTCAATATCAGAAATAAAAGTTGAAAAAATACTTGTAGCCGTTGGAAGAATCCCTATAATAGATGATTTAGGATTAGAAAATACTAAAATTAAAATAGAAAAAGGATTTATAAAGGTTAATGATTATTATCAGACAGATGAATCCAACATATATGCCATAGGAGATGTAGTTAAAACACCACAATTAGCCCATGTTGCTTCTAAAGAAGGTGAAATTGCGGTTGAACATATAAAAGGGCAAAAAAACAAATTAAATTTAAATGCCATACCTTCAGCAGTTTATTGTGAACCAGAAATAGCAAGTTTTGGATATACAGAAAAAGCTTTAAAAGAAAATGACAAAAAATATAAAAAAGCTTATTTCCCATACTATGGTGCTGGAAAAACTGTTGCAATAGGAAAAAGTGATGGGATTATAAAAATACTCTATGAACCTCAAACTCATGAAATATTAGGAGCTCATATTGCTGGATACAATGCAACTGAGATAATACATGAAATATTACTTGCAAAATCATCTGAATTATTGCCAGAAGATATAGCAAATATGATACATGCTCACCCTACTATATCTGAAGCCGTTATGGAATCTATGAGAGCCGTTGAAGGATGGGCAATACATATATAAAAAATAAGCCAAGTTTATCAACTTGGCTTATTTTTTTGAGATTTGATATGTTTTTTTATTTTTTTCATAGCCCAATCATAATGACTTGAAGTAGCACTCACAAAATAAGCCCCTAAAGTAGTACTTTTAGTCCATTTATAAACTTTTTTTGAAAAAAGTTCATCATTTGTATGGCTTTCTATCAAATCTAAAACCATTTTATGACTTTCTTTCAACATTTTTTTAGAAGAATCTAAAGATACATCTTGATATTTTTTCCATATTTCAAGATTCAAGTCGGGAAGAGTTCTCCAAGTATATCCTTTTCCTGGAACTTCTGGAATTCCTCCCTCAATTGTTCCTATTCTATGCCATCTATTAACCATTTGATGCCATTCATATAGATGAACGAGAACATCCCTTAAATTTTTATCTCTATCTTCAAATAAAAACAAAGAATTTTGCTCTTCTTCTGTCATAGTATCTATTAAACTCCAAAGTTTTGAAAATCTTTCATTTGCAGCTTCTATTAAATCAGGTTTTGTAGTTGGCCTTGACATAAAATCACCCCTTTAATATAATTATAAAATATACAATATGACATATTATGTCATGCAATATATTTATATATTATATTTATCATCTCTTTCTAAATCTTTTTTTGGTTTTAACATATCTTTCATATCCTTATTCAAAGATTCTTTAAAATTTATCTTATATTTATTTATAAATTCTTTTTGAGATTCTAATCTTTTTTTACCTCTTTTATCAATTCTTCTATAAATTCCATCAGAATTAAGAATTCTTGCTTTTTCAGTATCTTCAAGGGTAAGTTTTAAAATATCATATAATTCATCCTTTAATTCCTTTTCTTCTATAGGAAATAATATTTCAACTCTTCTATGCAAGTTTCTTGGCATCAAATCTGCACTTGAAAGATATATTTTAAAATCATTTCCATTATTAAAATAATATATTCTTGTATGTTCTAAAAATCTTCCAACTATACTTATAACTTCTATATTATCACTCAAATTTTTTATACCAGGTTTAAGGGCACAAATACCTCTGACTATCAATTTTATTTTCACATTTTTTTGAGATGCTTTATAAAGAGCATCTATAATTGGTGTTTCAAGTAATGAATTTACTTTTATTATTATACTGGCTTTAAACCCATTTTCGGCATACATAATTTCATTTTCTATTAATTTTATTATATTTTCTTGTAATCCAATTGGAGCTACCATAAATTTTTTCCATTCCGGAGGTTGAGAATAACCCGTAAGAACATTGAATAAAGCTGAAGCATCCCAACCAAAAGACTCCTTAGATGTAAAAAATCCTATATCCGTATACAATTTTGCTGTTTTATCATTATAATTTCCCGTACTCAAATGAACATATCTTTTTATACCTTCATATTCTTTTCTAACAATCAAAAGTATCTTACTATGAACTTTTAATCCAACTAATCCATAAACAACATAACATCCAGCTTTTTCGAGTTTTTTTGCCCATTCTATATTATTCTTTTCATCAAATCTTGCCTTTAATTCAACTAAAACTGTAACTTGTTTTCCATTTTTAGCAGCTTTTATAAGTGCTTCTACAATAGGAGAATCTCCACTAACTCTATATAATGTTTGTTTTATGGCTAGTACATTTTCATCTTCGGCTGCTCTTTCAATAAAATTCACTACATGTTCAAAAGATTGATAAGGATGAAAAAGCAATATATCTTTATTTTTTATAACTTTAAATATATCTTTATTAAAAAAATCTTTATGTGGTGATGGTTTAAAATTCTCATACTTCAAACAACCAAAATCATTCAATAATGCTATATTCATAAAAGCTGAAATATCTAAAGGACCATTTATCATGTATATATCTGAATTCGAAAGGTTGAGCATTGTTTTTAAAATATCTAAAAGTTTTTTATCTATTTTTTTAAACACTTCAAGTCTCACAGGCATTCCCCATTTTCTTTGTACAAGAGACTTTTCTATCTCTTGTAAAAGATCTTCTGCACCTTCCTCATCTATTGAAAGATCCGCATTTCTTGTAATTCTAAATGGAGACATATGTTTTATAACATATCCTGGAAACAAATTTTCTGCATTATTCATTATTATATCTTCAAGCAATATATAAGTTTTAGTTCCATCACTAATTTCTGTTTCATAAAATCTTGGTATTATAGATGGAACTTGTAAAATTGCTATTTTTTCATTTTCATTTTCTTTAAACAAAGAAACAGCTATATTCAAACTTTTATTTGGTAATTTTGGAAAGGGTCTACTCTGATCAATTGCCATAGGTGTTATAACAGGGAAAACAATAGTTTCATAATATTTTTTTACTTTTTTCAATTGCTCTTTTTTTAATAAATCATAATTCAAAATTCTTATTCTTTCTTTTTTTAATATTGGTAATATAGACCTATTAAGACAATCATACTGTTTTTTTATCATAGTATGTATATTCATAGATATCTCTTTCAACTGTTCCATAGGTGTTCTACCTGATATATCTCTTTTTTCATATCCAGCTTCAACTTGTTCTTTTAATCCGGCAACCCTTATCATAAAAAATTCATCTAAATTTGAAGAGGTTATAGCTAAAAATTTCAATCTTTCAAGTACTGGATTTTGTTTATCCATAGCTTCTTCTAAAACTCTATTATTAAATTCAATCCAACTAAGCTCTCTGTTAAAATAAATATTATTTTCCAATAAAATCACCTCTCAATATTTATTTAACAACTTTTTGTAAAATTATCTTCTTACCAAAAACTTCTTGAAAAAATTCACTTTTTTTGTTAAATGTCCATTCTTCAAGTGTCATATCTTCAGTCGTATAAACATTTATAATTATTTTATTTTTAGTATTTTTCAAATCTATTTCTTTAGTTTTTTTTGTGTGAGATCTATCTAAAGCATCCGCAATTCTCAATATAGAAAGCAATTTAGCTATTCTTATTCTTTCTTTATTGGTAAGAATCTTAAGAGTTTCTTCATTTATATCTATATTATTTTTTGAATGAAGTCTCGCTATATTTGACACCACTTCTATATCTTTTATATTTAAACCCGGAAGATCTGATGCCTTTATTATTTCATAAGAATAATATGCATGATTTTTTAAGTTTATAAATTTACCTATATCATGAAGTATTGAAGCTATTCTTAATAAAAATCTATCTCTTTGTTTCAACTTATGAATATTATTAATTTCATTAAAAATAATTAATGCATATTTTTCAACATTTTTAGCATGAATCTTATCAAAATGATATTTCTCTCCAAAATAATATGCAGATTTTATTACTTTTTCTTCAAAATCTTCTTCATATCTCGTATATTCATTTCTTTTTAAAATTTCATATAAGATAGAATCCATAAGACCTATATTAAAAATCTTCATATTATTAACCTTAGATATACTCAAAAGCATTTTATAAATCGCTAATGTTGCGAGTATATTTTCAGGTTTTTCATTTATAATACTATACTTTTCATTGATCTGATTAATTGTTTTATTTTTAATATCTTCAATAAAAGTGTTAAAATCATTTATTGATATTTGTTCATAATGTTTATCAATCAGTTTTGAAATCAATCTTATCTCTCTACCAGTTATAAAAAAATAATTTACATTTTCATTCTTAAAAGAATTTTGAAGTGTAACTCCAAAACTTCTTAAATATTGATCCACTACACTATAAAAACTTATAGTTTCATTATTCAATTCCTTCAATATCTGAGCTAATTTTATAGTACCAACTTTTATATTATGGTTAAACTTTATCTCACCATTTAAATAATACATTATTCCAAGAGAACCTGTTCCTATATAACTAAGTATTATATTAGCATTTTTAAAATTCTTATCATTTTCTATAATTCTTATCATCTGTTTATAAATTATTGTTTTTTCTTCATTATCATCCAATACATCTATATTAAACTTAGTTCTCGACTTTATTTGTTCAATTATAAACTTAGAATTCTTTGCTTCTCTTAAAGCAGTAGTTGCTATTACTTTTACTTTTTTTACACCATATTCTTTTAATTTATTTCTAAAATTTTTGAGTATAAAACATATTTCTTCAACTATCTCATATGAAATTCTACCCGTATTAAAACTCTCTATACCTAAATTTAAAGGCTTTTCTAACTTTTCTAACTCAATTATATTATCTTCTTTATCTAAATAAGCTATTTTCATAATTATAGCTTTAGATGCTATATTTATAACCGCCGATGTTTCATAATCCATGATCAATCCACCCTATTTTTTGCCATCTGATAAGCACCAAATATACATGCATCATCGCCAAGAGAAGCAATCTTAAACTCTGTAGATTCATAATTTTGTTTTAATGAATATTTTTTACTATATTCATTAATAGTATCCAATAATTTGTCAGAAAAACTTTCAATCAACCCTCCACCAAGAATTATTATTTGAGGATTAAATATATTCATAATATTTGCTGAAACTATACCAATATACTTAGCAACTTCATCCATAATTTCAACTACAAGTTCATCATTTTCTTCATAAGCCTTTAAAAGAATTGAACTTTTTATTATAGAATCATCAAGTATATACTCTTTTATAGAACTATCTCTACCTTTTCTTATTTGATTGGAAAGACTCTTTTGAATTGCAACTTTTGAAGCAAAACTTTCAACACATCCTCTAGACCCACATCCACAATAAGGTCCATCTGGATTTACAGTTATATGACCTATTTCAGCAGATGCCCCTATAGAACCCTTATAAATTTTTCTATCAATTATTATTCCACCACCAAATCCAGTTCCAATAAAAAATCCAACTATATTATCATATTTTGATATACTCTCCGTATTATATTCTCCATAAAGTGCTACATTTGCATCATTACCAACATATACATCAACCTTATAATTTTCTTCTAAAAATTCTTTCAAAGAAAAACCACTTAATGGTATATTTGGAGTAAATAATATTTTTCCTTCTTTTATTATTCCAGGTACTCCACAACCAATAGCTTCTATATCTGTTTCACCCTCTATCAATATATCTATAACTTTTTTTATTTGATTTTTAACCTTTTCAATACCTTTATTCGATTTTGAAGATTTTTTCTCTCTTTTTAATATCTCACCTTTTTCGTCGAATAAAGCTCCAAGTATCTTCGTTCCGCCTATATCAAGAGATAATATTTTTCCCATAAAAAACCCTCCTTAAAAGTTTTATAATTTAATTATATCACGTAACTTTTAATTACCGTTTTAATTTTTAATCTATCTTTAATTATTTTAACAAAATATACTTATCATTTTGATATAATTATAAATATAAAAAATTAAAGAGGTGATATATATGAGCACAAATCAAAATCTCATAAGAGCTTTTTTTATTGAATCAAAAAACATGAACTTATTTGATTATTTTTCGTCAAGAGCTAAAAAAGATGGTTATATATCTATAGAAAATATATTTCAAGAATTTTCTTTTCATGAAAGATCTCATGCTAAAAATTTTTTAAGATTAATAAATACATCCGATACTTTAGAAAATTTTAATTATAATCATATTCCAATTGCTTCAACACTTGAAAACTTAAAAATGATGATAGATGAAAAAGAAAAAATAATAGATCTTTACTTAAAATATTCCAAAATAGCCGATGAAGAAAAAAATCAAAAAGCCTGCGTGAAATTTAAAACAATTGTAAAAGCTCATGAATACCATATAAAAGTCCTGAAAGAACTTGTAGAAAATATAATAAATCAAGAATTTTTTTCTTCTTCCGAAAAAATATTCTGGAAATGTTTAAAATGTGGTTATATCTATGAAGGAACTAATCCACCTGAAATATGTCCTGCATGTGGTCATGATAAATCTTATTTTGTAAAAATAAAATAAAACCATTGAAATATAATATTTCAATGGTTTTATCATTATCATACCGAAAAATCTATATTATGTATCGTTCCCACTTCACCAGTTTCTTTCAAAAATATTCCAGTATTTCTTATAACTCCAAGTGTATTGTCTATAGAAGTTTTAAGCGAATAATCATTTTTACTATTCCCAAGATATATAGCTCCAACACCTGTTTCTTTAAGTGTAAACAACATATCTGTACCATTGGAGGTTTTAGCCCAAACTCTTAAATCATTAAATATTTCATCATTCTCATCTATCCAACCATTTTTATCTTGATCATAAGCACTCAATTCACTAAAACCATTTCCAGATTCAGGTCCAAAAAGCTCAGAACCATCATCTATTTTTCCATTTTCATTCTTATCAAAAGCTAAAAATCCCATTCCATCTTTTAAATATGAAATACTTTCTTTTATACCATCAGAATTTAAGTCAAATTCAAATTTTTCTTGATCAAGATCAGAAATCATAGTATCATAATTTATTACAAGCGGATCTTGAACACTTCCAACAGTAAAATTAAAACTTTCTTTTTCAAACATGGCTCTTTCCATACTCATTTCAAGATCAAAAGATATTTCTCTACCATCACTGGTTTTCACCATTCCACTGGAAGAAAAATTTAGTTTCTCATATTCATATCTTTCAAGATCATAATTATATTCAAAACCCCATTCACGATTATTAATATTCTGATATCTATTTAAATTCAAGTCATTTTTCAATTCAGAATTATTTTTTTCAAGATCTTTTAATTTATTTTTCAACTCATCAGAATCAATAACCTTAAAACTATTAAGTTTTTTTCCAGTAAATTTTTCAACCATTTCTATCAACATTTTTAACTCTATCTTAGATTTATCTTCTATATTTAAATCATCTATATCTTCATCTTTTGAAATATTCTTTATATCATTCAAAATATTTTTTATATCCTGCATTCTCTCTTTTATAGAGCTCATCAAATCTTTAGCAAAATCATTATTGGATTTTTCAGATGGCTTATTTCCTACCCAAAACAAAGACCTTTTTGTTTCTGTCTTCTTATAAATATACTCCCTATTAGAAAGCATATTCAATTTGTAATTATCTATTTTCATTTTTTCACCTCCCAAAATATTATCGGGCGGTTATTTATTAATATTATATTATTAAAGTTAATATTTTTTAAAACATATCATAATCTATACATAATGGCTTATCTGTTTTCTGATCTATTATTATATTAGAATCTATATTAAAAATTCTCTTCAAATTTTCATGATTTATTACTTCTTTTGGTGTTCCCGATTTTACTATTTCTCCATCTTTCATAGCTATTATATTAGTTGAAAATTTTGAAGCATGGTTTATATCATGAAGTACCATAACTATAGTTCTTTCATGATCTTTATTTAATCTGTCAACTATTTTTAAAACATCAAGTTGATGGGCCATATCAAGATATGTAGTTGGTTCATCCAACAATAAAATTTTAGTCTCTTGTGCTAAAGCCATTGCAAGCCAAACTTTTTGTCTTTGCCCACCAGATAAACTATCTATATTTCTATATTGAAAATCTTTTATATTAGTAACTTCCATTGCCCAATTTATTATATCCAAATCTTTTTTGTTCATAGTTGAAAATTTATTTCTATGCGGATATCTTCCATATGAAATTAATTCTCTAACCTTTAATTGCCCAGGAGCTTTTGGATTTTGAGGCAATAAAGCTATTTTTTTTGATATTTTTTTACTTTGCATTTTTCTCATATTTTCATTCTCTAAAAAAACTTTCCCAGAATCTTGTTTTAATATTCTTCCTATAGTCTTTAAAAGTGTAGATTTACCACAACCATTTGGACCTATTATAGTTGTCACTGTTCCACTTTCTATACTTATATTCAAATCTTCAAAAACAATATATTTATCATAACATGTCTTTAAATTTTCAGTCTTTATGATCATTTTTATTATCTCCCTTTTGATTTAAACATTAAAAATAAAAAATAAGGAACTCCTATTATTGAAATTACAACACCAACTGGAACTTCAGATACAGGCGAAATATTTTTTGCCACAAAATCCGATATTATGACAAGAAACATCCCTATCATTCCTGATATTTTTAACATATATTTATGTTTTATCCCGACCAAACGTCTTGAAATATGAGGCGCAATAAGTCCTACAAAACCTATACTTCCAGAAAATGCTACACATGTGCTTACTATAGCAATTGAAGATATTAAAACTTTTTTTCTTTCTTTATTGAGCTCCACACCAAGTGATATTATATTCTCATCTTCAAGTTGCATTATATCCAAAACATCTGATTTTTTAATGATATATGGTATAAAAATCAAAAACCAAGGGATCATTCCTAAAATATAATTCCAATTAGCATTATATGTACTTCCAGACAACCATGTCATAGCCATTTCATAATCATCAGGATTCATTTTCAAACTTATAAAAAGAGTATACGCACCAAAACCAGATGATAAAGCAATTCCTATTAAAATAAGTTTTTCAATGTTTAAAAAACCTCTTTTTGAAGAAAAATAAAATATTAATATTGCAGAAAATAAACCTCCAAATATTCCAAAAATTGGCATAATCATTATCCCAATCAAATTTTTAAAATTAATTATATCTTTGAAAAAAAACATAAAAGTTATAACAGATGCTCCAGCACCTGCATTAATTCCTAAAATTCCCGGATCTGCAAGTTCATTTTTAGTTACAGTTTGAACTACTGATCCAGCAATACCAAGACCAAAACCTATAAATCCACTCAATATTATTCTTGGCATTCTAAATTCAAATATTACAAGATCTCTACTCTTACTTGGATTTATCCTAAATATTGTTTCAATTACATCTTTAAAAGTCATTTCAAATGTTCCTATTTTTATACTGATCAAAACCATAAAAATACTCAAAATCAATATAATAAAAAAATTTCTTCTAAATATTCTTTTTTCTTCTATTAAAAAATCATGCATAATTTTTCTCTCCCTTTTTACCAGCTAAATACAGAAAAAAAGGAACTCCAAATAATGCAGTTACAACTCCAACAGGAGTTTCAAAAGGATAATTTAAAAATCTGCTCAAAACATCTGCTCCGGATAAGAAAAAAGCACCTATCAACCCAGAAATTGGTATTATTTTTTTATAATCATGACCCACAAAATACTTCGTTATATGAGGTATCATTAATCCTATAAAACTTATTTTTCCCGCCATAGCTACAGAAATACCACTCAAAATTATAACTGTTAAAGATATTAAAATTTTATTTTTTTTAATATTCTGTCCAAGCCCTATAGCAATCTCTTCTCCTAGTGATAAAACAGTTATAGACTCTGAAAGAATCAAAGCCATTATTATTCCTATTATTGCAAATGGAATTATCCACTTTATCATATTTGGTGTAAGTTGATTAATTCTCGAATAATACCAAAAACTTATATCTTGTGAAGTTCTAAAATATATGGAAAGACCTACAGATAAACTACTCAAAAAAGTTCCGGTTATAGCCCCTATAATAGTAAGTCTAACTGGAGTCATTCCATTTGGAATTATAGAACTCATAAAAAAAACTATAAAAGCTCCAAAAGCTGAACCCATCAATGAAAATACTATCAACAAAATATTTGAAGATGCCGGAAAAAGTATTATACAAAGAGTAACAAAAAAAGTAGAACCATCAAGTATTCCCAATATAGATGGAGAAGCTATTATATTTCTTGTCATTCCTTGCATCATAGATCCAGAAATAGCTAAAAAGGCCCCTATCATAAGGGAGCCTATTATTCTTGGTACTCTTGAATACATAATAATTTGATGATCAACATCATCAGGATTAAAGTTGAAAAAAGATTCTTTTATAACTTTTATATCTATATTCTTTGAACCCAAAATTATAGAAAGAAATGAAATTATTATTATTCCTATAATTAATAGTAAAATCAAAATTATATTTTTTCTTTTATTTTCAATCATAAAAAAATTTCTTTCCTTTCTTTTTTATTTTTTAAATATTTCAATTATTGCATCTAAAAAAGATATTTTACTATATGCTGTTCCACCTTGTGCCATTGGATTAACTATATTCACAAAAACCTTATCATCTTTTACTGCTTTTATATTTTTCCAAATTGGATTTTTTTGTAAATCTTTAAGAGCTTCTAGGCTATCTAAATTTTCATTCTTTTCAAATTGTAAAAATATAAAATCGGGATTTATTTCACTCAATTTCTCCATCGAAATCATCTCTTGTCTTTTAGTTTTCTCTATTATCTCTGGAACTTCCAAACCCAATTCAGAGTATAATGATTCATTAAAATAACTATCTTTTCCATATATCATTATATTTCCCGATCTTATTCTTATCAAAAGTGCTGTTTTATTTTTAAATACCTCTTTTAAATACTTTTGATTCTCTTGAAGTTTAAGTTTATAATCTTTTATTATTTTTTCTGCTTTTAATTCTTTACCAGTTATTTGACCCATTAAAATCAAATTATCTTCCCAATCTGCTGTATAATGAGAAACTGGTATTGTAGTCTGAATTTTTTCTAATTTATTCAAAGTTACTTCATCTGCCTTAGTAGTAGAAATTATCAAATCTGGATTCAACATCAAAATCTTTTCAAAGTTAGGACTTCTTTTATCCCCAATAGTATATGAATCTTTAGTTATTGATTCAAAAAGCTTTGGAATCTCTCCTCCAACTGTCATAACTCCATAAGGCTCATAGCCCAAAACCAATGCATCCTCAACAGCTTCAACTGCACCTGTTATTACAAGTCTTTCAACTTTTTTTGGTATTTTATATTCTTCTCCACGATATTCTATAGTTTTATAATCAGCAAATAAATTTATAAATAAAACTGAAAACATTGTGAAAATTAAAATATTCTTTTTCATCTAATCTCCCCTTTTTGTAGTCTTTTATACATATAGTAAATTTGTGAACTAAAATTAATGATATCATCTAAGACAAAAATTGTCAACATATCTAATTTTTTTAGATATGCCTAACAAACAGATAAAAAAACTCCCAAATTAGGTACAGTTTAAAAAAATAATCATCATGAAGCAATATAATTACTTCATGATGATTATTCAATTTATTAATAAACGAGCATTCGTAAATTTTAAATTGCTATTTCTCAATAAAATTTTTTATTTCAAAGAATCTCGTTAATTGTAATTAATTTAATTTTGGAATTATTTCTTGAAAATTCTATAATTTCTTCTGTAAATCCTGTTTTTGAAAAAAGATAAAAGTATTTTTCTGTGAAATTTAATAAATTACTTTTTTCAAGTAATTGTTCATATACTTCTATACCTATTTTCTTATCTTGCCATTTACACTCACCAAAAATAGCTTTTTTATCATTAAAAGCTAAAATATCAATTTCTTCTTGCCTTTTTTTTATTGAATTGTTTCCCCACCATCTTCCTATTTTTTCAAAGATAAAAGGTAATTTTATATTATAATTTTCTCTTAATAAATATTGTTGACAAACGTCTTCAAAAACAAATCCTGTATATTGATTTAAATATGGTTTAATTTTTTTATCATAAACAAAATCTATCATTCCTTGCTCAATCAAAGAAAAATTTGTAAATATAAACCTATAATAAAATTTAAACATATTATCTTTTAATTTATAAATTGATTTTCTTGAATTTATTTTTTCTGTTATTGGAATTTCTTTTTCTATCTATTTTACAAATAATATTTTAAGTTAAATATTATTTATTATAAAAAACATATAATAAATAAGACACCCCAAAGCAGAAACACCGTAAATAAAACCACTAATTAACGTCCATTTTGTTTTTGACTCTTTATCTTTCTTTTTTATATCTTCAAAATATGATCTTAACATTCCAAAATCTTGAAGTTTTTTATCTAATACAGTTAAATCAAACTTAGATGTATATTTAACCCCTCTATAATCTAATACTTCAATTACAAATGTATTATAATCACATAATTTAGTTAAAAAAACCATTGTACTTGGTTCAACAATTGAATGTATTTTACTTTGAAAAATAGTTTTTCCATTTGTTGAACCTACCCATTTACTTTTAATTATATCTTCTTGATCAAATTTATATTTTACTGGAACATAATCCACTTTAACGTTTGAAACAATATAATAATTATTTCCAATGTAATCATCAAACATAACCATTATTGAGATTTTTAAATTTTCTGTTTCTTCTATTTTTATTGCTAATTTAGGTTTTTCCGTTAATTCTCCAGTATAATCAATTGCTTCTGTATAAATATATGTTGATTTTTTTTCACTTAACAAATCAGTTGAATCAAAAGTATTCCACTCACTATGAACACATAAACTAATAAAAACAAATAAAATAATTGTTAATATTTTTTTCATATTCCATCTTCTAAAATTTAAATAATATATTTTTTATAATGTTTTCAATAGTCTTAACTCCTTCTACATTACAAGAGGTAAAAACTTTCATTATCTCTTTTTATTTTGATTTTTTCTTACATTTCCCAATTGATTTTTAAATTATTTAAAATTATTCTGTATTGCTAGTAGTTCTTCATAACCTCTGTTAAAATCAGAGTTATTTTCTTTATTAAAAAATGGTAATCCAATAAGTCTATAATTAGGATTTTCCTCTTTAATTATATTATTAAATCCATATTTTTTAGTTATTTTATTTAAAAATTCCTCTTTCCAATATTCTTTTCCACTTTTAAACAAATCACTTTTTCCTATAAATTGAGATCCTTTAGATTCTATAAATATTTGATAAAAAATTTCAGTTTTAGCTATTCCGACATTCTTTCTATCTTTTGTTTTTAAAAATAAAAGAAAATCTGGTTGAAAACCTCTCCCTTGTTCAAAATCATATATCTTGTAAACTTCTTCGTTTCTTAAAAGGTAAATTTCATCATATTTTTGTTCTAAATTTCCGATTGTATCTTTGATAAATACTATCAATTCTTTTTCTTCACTTGTTCCATGAAATGAATCTAAAACATACCAATTTTCATTTTTTAATTCTTCTGATATTCTTTCAGAACCTGCATCTTCCTCAATAGTTTTTGTTTTTGGTTCTACAAAAAACTTTTTAAAATTCCCTGCAATAAATTCACTACCAATTTTAGGTGTAATATTCTCTTTTAATTCTGTAAAAATATTTTCTAAAAATTTCAATACTAAATCTAATTTATCTCTATTATCAATATCATCATACATTGTATTTTGATTTACAATTATTTTTATATCAAAATCACCTAAAAAATCATCTTTTTGTAAATCCTCAATGCTATTTATATCTAATTCTTCTTTTAAATTATCAAATTGAAATAATGAATTTTCTTGTTTGGCTTTGATATTGATAGCTTTTTGAACTATATGTTTTTCAATATATTTGAATTTTTTAAGAATTGTTTTTGATCTTTTGTCTTGTAAGTTTATCCTTTGTGAATCTTCTTGTTTCTTAAAATTAAATTCCTGCTCTGTAAACTCTAATCCTTTGATTTTATAAGAACCAAAAAAGTCTTTTTTTATGTCTTCCAATGTCTTTTTTTTTCTATTTGGATTATCTATTTGTTTGTTATACCAAATTTTTACATTATTATAAAAATCACTATTTTTAAATTCCTCTTTAAGATCAAATGTTTTAACTATTTTATCATCTCTAATATATCCATCTTTTCTTAATTCTTCTTTTAAATGAGAAATATATCTTGAATCTTCATCATAAGTGTAATAATACAATTCTTCCAATACTCTTAATTCGTGCTTCAAATCATCATCAAATTTTCTTTTATTTTTTATTTTATCTTTATATGAAAAAGGAAAATATCTAACTCCTCTTCCAATAAGCTGTTTTTCTTTTGTCGTTGCTTCTGGAGTTTTTTTTGAGCTTCCTCCTGCGTTTTGCCCTTGATAAAGTCTGACAATATCAAAAAGATTCAAAACATCCCAACCTTCTGTAAGTCTATCAACGGTAAAAATTGCTCTAATATGATTATTTTTATCTTCCAAACTATTAAGTAATTTTTCTGTTTCTTCGTCTGTTTTTTCTTTCTTTGTTTTATTTGTTTTTGAATTTGTAATTATGGTATTCTTTTCCTGATAGTTTTGTTTAATCCAATTTGCTATCTCACTAAAATTTATATTCTCTTTTTTTATAAATTCTAAAAGTGTTTCTGTCCTGGACTTTCCCATTTCATATAGTGTGGTTTTTTTCGTTTGATAAATTTTATCTACAATATTCTTAAGAAAATCAAAATCACTACTGGAAATATTGTCTATCCAATTCAAAAACTCTTCATAATCGGATTTTGATTCTTCTATCGTTTTACTTCTAAAAAGCACTACTGGTTTGAAGTTTGCAATATCATATTTAAGTGCGATTTTGTGTCTATACCATTGAAATAGTAATGCTTGCAACACTCTTTCTTTTTTGTTCAAAGTAGAAGAAATAAGATTGATTTCTTTGGTATATCCTGCTTGTAAAAATTCTTTTAGTCCAAATTTATAAATGATTTTATCTTCGTATTTTTTAGCAATACTTTCTGTTGCTGGGATTGTTGCTGTAAATTCTAAAAGTACATTTTTATTGTCTTCTTGTTTTCCATTTTTTTTCAGAATAAGTTCAATAATAGTATGTTCCCATCCCTTTTTTTCTATTTCAGCATCTCCTGTTCTGTTGGTTATTTCTATTGGTATAAGTTCTTTTTGGTTTACATTTTTGGATTTTGTATCTGCGTTGAGATGATGAGCTTCATCTGCAAGCATCACTATATTTTTGCTATGCAAATCGTCCAAAGTGGTTTGATTTTCTTTTTGTATATGAATATCGTTATAGAGTTTTTGGATAGAGGTAAATTTGATTTCTATGCCTTGTGGATTATCTGAAAAGGCATCTACTTTTTTTATAGCAATAGTTTTATCATCAATAACAATTTTCTCTTTGAAAAGGTATTTTGTGTGAGTGTTATCTATAAAATTATTCTCTGTTTTATCAACGATATTATTTTGATTTACAAAGAAAAGAAAGTGCCTGTATCCTTGTTTGTAATAATGCAAAATAGTACTTGCCATCAAAAGCGTTTTACCTGTTCCTGTTGCCATGTTAAACATCAGGTGAGTAGGTTCGTTTGGATTTTCTCTTTCTTTGATTGCTTGATAGGTAAGAAAGTTTTCAAAAGCATTTTTTTGCCAGTCAAAAAATCTATACTTCAAATTGTTTGAAATATATTCTGGGATTTCAGGTTTTACGATTCCATAATCAAAAGCTTTTGATTTCACATCAATTACTTTTAAGTTCTCATATTTAATAGTGTTTGCCATAATTATTTCTCCCTGTTATAAAATTGGTTTGTTAAGTTTTGGTCTTCTTTATTGATTCCGAACTTCTTATCTGCCATTTCTGTTTTGTTTACATACATTTGATTATTATCAAGCATAGCGACAAACATTTTCTTTTGTTCGTCCAAACTTAATTTTTTAAATGCTTCTTCATGGATAACTTTTTCTCTAAACTCTTTGATTTTGAGATTGTAATTCAAGAAATATCTTTCATACATTTCATCAAAAAATGTGATAAGCTCGTCTAAACTTTCGCAAGCAAGGATTCTTTCTTTTGCGGTTTCGTTCCATTTGGCAAGTTCAAAGTAAATAAAATCTCCACCACCTTGCCAATTTACGGATTTTGAAATTCCTCCTTGTTCACCTTCAATAACTTTTTTCATTCTTTCACAAGCAATAGTTTCTATGTAGTCCATTTGCTCGATGCCAATATATTGTCTGCCCATTTTGTGAGCCACAGCTGCGGTTGTGCCACTTCCAAGATGATAGTCAATGACTATGTCACCTTTATTAGTGGATGTTTTTATAATTCTTTCTATTAAAGATTCTGGTTTTTGCCCTTTAAAATTCTGGTTATCTAATTCTATTGTTTCTTTTACTCTTGAAACAGAACTATCAATAGCGATAGAATTTAATTTATCCCATTTATTACAATTCCATGTGTCTTCAAGAGGGTATCTATCGTTTCTATTTTTATGATTTATAAAATATGCAAAATCATTTATTTTGTTTTCTGGAAAATCAAACTCTTTGAAAGCTGATTTTATTTCGCTGTTTGTCAATAAAGGTGCAAAATCTTTATTTTCAATATAAATTTTATTGAATAAATAACTTTCAGATTTTGAATAAAATAAAATTGTATCATGGTTTCTGATAAACTTTTTTGCTGCTGTTTTATATCCTGATAAAAATCCCATACGCCATATTATCTCAGTTCTAAAATTATCAATTCCAAATAAATCATCCATTAAAATTTTAAGGTAATGTATTCCATCTTTATCAATATTAATATAAATACTACCATCATCACTTAATAGTTTTTTAGCTATTTCTAATCTATTTTTCATAAATGTTAGCCAAGTTGATAGTTTGAAATTTGAATTGTAATTAAATGCATCAAAACTTTTTGTATCTTTGAAATAATAAGGTGGGTCAATATAAATCAGCTTCACTTTACCTGCAAATTGCTTTTTGAGAGAGTGCAAAGCCAGTAAATTATTTCCTTTGATAATCAAGTTTTCTTTAATCGTTCCATTTTCATCTCTTTTTATTTCTTTTACTTCTTGCTCTCCGTCCTTAGTAAATCTTTTCCAGTTTATGAATGCTTTATGATCAAAAAGTCTATCAATTTCATCATAAGCTAAAACTCTATTAAAAAATATCTCTTTTCTTTTTGCCTGCTTTTTATTATATTGTCCAGCCTTCCAACCTTTCTTTTCATCTGTTTTAGTTACTTTTTTGTCATATTCAAAATATGTATCATATCCTTCTTCTGTGCTTTGACCACCTTCTAAAATACAATCTTTATAAGGCCAATCTAAAACAATATCATTAGTATCTTTTAAAAATCTTTTACCATCAGTTAAGCCTATTCTATTTTTATACGCAGTAAAAGAATTATCTACCTTGTTTTCTTCTATAAAAAAACGAAAATCATTTGTTTTAAATACATATACATCTTTTATTTTCACAAAAAACTTTTCTCTTAATTTTTCTTCTTGAAGTAATAAATAAATTATTTTCTCATCAATCTTTTCTATTAAATCTAATAAAAGAGTTTGATTCAATTCGGTTTTATCTTCATTCCAAATTCTTTCATCTTTTTTTAAAACTTCTTTTATTAATTTTTTTAAATTTGTATTATTCATATTTACCTCCATTCATTTATCATTAATATAAAATTAGCTTCTCATTTAAAACATAACAAATCAATTATATAAATTTTTTTAATTTTATACAAGTTATAATCCTTATTTTTACACTAATTTTATAGATATAACTTAAAGTTTTATCCTAATTAGTATTCCATAATCTATTCCTCTTAGAAAATTAAAATCTTATTAGAACATTTGACTATATCTTATATAATTTAATAAAAAAAGACCTATCATTTAAGATTGGTCTCTTATTTCAATATTTATAAATTCTTCTAAATAAGTATAATCTTCTGTATTAATAAGTTTATCCCCATAAATTACATTTGAAAAAAAATCATCTTTTTTATCTTTTGATAAAACAATAAATACTTTTTGGGGATTATCTAATTTTTTATTATATAACAAAGTTTTAGGGATACATTTGCTTCCTTTTATAAAACCTAATATATAACTACCATCTCCAGTAACTATATCACAATATACATTATTACTACTAAATCGTTCCTGTATAAATATAGTATCTTTAAATAAATCTTGTAATTTTGGAAGTGCTTTGATTTTCTTTCTTATAGTACCTTTTATTTGTTTTGAAAGTATGGAAAAATATTTTATACTTAAAAGTTTTAGAATTCGCTTTTTCAAAAAATTTTTTCGGCTCCAAAACAGTTTTAACTCCTGTTAAATGTAGGAAGTTATCTTCATTAGCAGATAAAATATAATATTTATCAACTATAAAATCCTTTGAGACTATTAAATATTCTTTATTAATAAAAATTTTTTTAAAATTCACTGATTCACTCGTAATAACTTCTAAAAATCTTTCTTCAAAAGAAATTGACATTATATTTCTCCTTAAAAAAAAAGATGACAAATGTCATCCTTTGGTATTTTTAGCAGTTAATTTTCTGCGATTGGTATGAGTTTAATGTCTTCATCCCGACACTAGAATTATATACCTTTTATAATATAAAAGTCAAGTGGAAATTTTTTATTTTTGAATTTATTAGTTAGTTTGGTGATTTATTATGCATTACTTTATTCTTTTTTATTTTACCATTTACAATAGGGTTTTACAAATCTTAAATCTATGATTTAATGGGTGAAAATAGATAAAATTTTATATAATTTCATTTATTGTAATTAATTTAATTTTGGAATTATTTTTTGAAAATTCTATAATTTCTTCTGTAAATCCTGTTTTTGAAAAAAGATAAAAGTATTTTTCTGTGAAATTTAATAAATTACTTTTTTCAAGTAATTGTTCATATACTTCTATACCTATTTTCTTATCTTGCCATTTACACTCACCAAAAATAGCTTTTTTATCATTAAAAGCTAAAATATCAATTTCTTCTTGCCTTTTTTTTATTGAATTGTTTCCCCACCATCTTCCTATTTTTTCAAAGATAAAAGGTAATTTTATATTATAATTTTCTCTTAATAAATATTGTTGACAAACGTCTTCAAAAACAAATCCTGTATATTGATTTAAATATGGTTTAATTTTTTTATCATAAACAAAATCTATCATTCCTTGCTCAATCAAAGAAAAATTTGTAAATATAAACCTATAATAAAATTTAAACATATTG
>NZ_QGGI01000009.1:0-24514 GCF_003148465.1 Oceanotoga teriensis | reverse complement strand
TGGTTTAATTTTTTTATCATAAACAAAATCTATCATTCCTTGCTCAATCAAAGAAAAATTTGTAAATATAAACCTATAATAAAATTTAAACATATTGTCTTTTAATTTATAAATTGATTTTCTTGAATTTATTTTTTCTGTTATTGGAATTTCTTTTTCTATTATTTCTAGTTCAATCAAGGTATTTAAATATTTACTAGTCTTATCAGGTCTTTCTTGAATTTTTGTAGCTATTTCACTTATTTTAGTATAACCATTTGCAACTGATTCAATAATTGAGTTATATATTGCTGGTTCTCTCAATTCTTGTCTTAATAAATTTTTTGGTTCTTCTATTAAATATGAACTACTATCTAAAAAATTTTCTTTTATGTTTCCTTCAATATTTAAATTATAGTCAAATTTATTTAAATACTGTGGAATACCTCCTAAAATACCATAATTTATAACAGAATCAATTTTTGTATATTTTTTTGAAAACTTTATAGAATCATAAAATCCAAAAGAATTGATTTTCATTTGTCCTGTTCTTCTTCCAAACAGTGGACTTTTTTCACTCAATACTTCTTTTTCCATAAAACTTATAGAAGATCCACAAAGTATTAAAAATAAATTAGTATTTTTTAATTTTTGATCTATTAAATTTTGTAATAAAGATAAAATACTTAAATTTGAATTTGCAATATATGGAAATTCGTCTATTATTAATATTATTCTTTCATCTTTTGATTTTTCTCCTATAAAATTAAATGCTTTTTCCCAAGAAAGAAATTTATCTATTAAATTACTCATTTTAAAATGACTTAATATTAATTCAGAAAATTTGTTTAATGCAATTGTATCGTTAAACTCTTCAGCAACAAAAAATATTCCACTTTTATCTTTTAAAAATTCTTTTAATAAAGTAGTTTTACCAACTCTTCTTCTACCATACATTACTAAAAATTGGAATCCTTTTTTATTATTCATTTTATTTAATTTTTGTAATTCTTTTTCTCTTCCAATAAACATATTTCACCTCCCAATCAATCATAACACATTTATTAACTTATGAGTAATTAACTTTAGAGTTAATTACTCATAAGTTAATTATTTTTATTATATCATTGTTCTGTTCTCCAATTTTTTTCCTATGCAAAATATTATTTCCAGCAATTTATGCTTTAATAATATAAATATATATTAAAAAATCAGGATTTTCACCCTGATTTCATTCTATCTTTATATCTTTTTATTATATAAAAAAAGGTGACAGATTATTTTACTCTACCGTCTATCTTACAATAATTGTATTTTTTGGATTTTATTATATAGCATATATAATTTATATCCATATCTAACAAAGTTTCATACATAAAAGAATTTAAATGTATATTTTCAGGAGTCATAATATTGACTTCATCTGGTATTTGAATTACTTCTTTTTCGAATTCAACAACTTCTAAATATTTTATAAGAAACTATTTATTCAATTTATTTAAAAGATCTTTTGCCCAGTTAAAACATTGATTATAACCTTCAATATTGTTATGTTGAATTTTAACTATATATGCATTTGCCGTTGCTGTAATCAACATATATAACAATCTTCTTTTAATTCCTTTTTCAGTGTTGTCTATATCTTTTTTATAACCTTTTTTAAAACTTTCATTCATATCCCATAAAACAAATTCAAATTCATTGTCTCCATACATAACTCTATCAGAATCTATTATGGCTTTTATATTCCAGTTATCATTTTTATCCTTATCGATCAATATATTAGGTTCCCATAAATCGTTATGAACAAGAGAAGTTTTTTTATTTCAAATGTATATGCAATTAAAAAATCATACCAATTATCATATTATAATGATGAATTTAAGCATTTTTTTATATCTTCACTTATCATTATTCTTTTACTTTTTTCTATTAAAAAATTTTTACCAGTTATTGAATAAGAAGGATATACTTTAATATTTTTAAAAAAATATTCATTATTTCTAATTTTATATGTCGAAATATTTGGAATGATTTTTTCACCTACTTCTTCTTTTGCAATATAATTCAAAGCTTTTATTGCAACATCTCCCATAAGCATTATAGATTTTAAATTGTCAAATAAATTCAATTCTTCTTTTAGTATATTTAGATGATCTTTTATTGTTTTTGTTTTTACTATGTATCCTTCTTTGGGAATTTTTATAGTTGTTGTGTAATATATTCCCATCTTTAATAGATCTTCAACATTTTTCAAATCAATTCCTGCATTTGAAAAAGCGGTTGAAAAAGTTTCAAAATTGAAAGAATTTTTGCCATTATATAAATAATCATTTTCATTTTCTGGTGGAGCTTCACCTATCATGATTATTTTTATTTTGTTTTTGTCGAGGTCTATATTTGGTACAATAAACTCATCGGAAAAGTTAGAAATATTTTCCTTGAGATACTTTAAAATATTCATATTTTTTCCCCCTTTGATTTTTTATATTATAGCATTTTTTAATAAAAAAATATAAACCCCATTTGATATTGATCAAATGGGGTTTTATTTATTCATAATGTGCAATAGCCTCTATTTCTATCTCAGCATCTTTTGGAAGATTAGAAACTTCAAAAAAACATCTCGCTGGTTTATGTTCTGAAAAAATCTTAGAATATTCATCATTTATTTTTTTAAAATTATTTATATCTTTAACAAATATTGAAATCTTTACTAAATTAAATAATGTTAAGTCTTCGGATTTGAGTATATTCAATATATTATTAATTACAAGATTTGTCTTTTCTTCAATTGTACCTTTTAAAATTTTACCCGTATTTGGAATGATTGGAATTTGACCAGATATGTATAAAAAGTCTCCTGCTTTTACAGCTTGAGAGTAAGGTCCTACAGCTGAAGGAGCTTTTATTGTGTTTATCATTAGCATTTAATCACCTCTATTAACTTTTTATTTCCCTTAGATACGCATATATAGTAAACTTAGAATTTCCAAGTTTTTTTGCTAATTCTTCTACACTTCCTTTTAATAAGAAAAATCCTCTTTTATCCAGTATAGATATGAATTCTATTTTTTCACTTCGAGATAGTTCTGATATTGACTTTCCCATCTTTTTTTGTGCATTATGAATATAATCATCGATTAATTCTTCAAAATCTTTTGGAATAGTTTCTGATTTATTTTCATAATTAGTGTCTAAATCATGGGTTTCAGTCATTTGATTTAATAATTTCTTTATATAATTTATACTTTCTTCATTTTCAAAAAGGGCCATTTTTAATTTTTCAGCCTTTGTAATATCATAATTTATACATAAAAATCCTATTAAGTCATCATTTTCATCGTTTATAAACAAAGTTGTAGCTCTTAATTTTTTATTGTTTGCATTGGCATTATAATTTACCAAATATTTTACTTTATTTTCATTATAATATTGAATTAAAAAGAGTCCTAAATCGGTTAATGGTCCGCCTTTTTTTCTGCCAGAAAGTGAAGCATTTTCTATATGTAAAATAGAATTTTCTGGATTTTTTGCATCATGTAGTACGACTTCATAATCTTCTCCAAGCATTTTTCCTAAACCTTCAGTCACTGGAATAAAAGATTTTAATATTTTATTTATTTTCACAAGACAACATCTCCTTAAACCGAAATTACTATTCAATATTATATTTTATCAAAAGCTTGTTCAAAATCACAAATTATATCTTCAATATCTTCAATTCCGGTTGATACTCTTATCATTCCCAGGTAAATTCCCATTTCATTTCTTTCTTTTTCTGGTATATCAAGAAATGCACAAGTAGCTGGTGGTTGTAAAGTTGTTCTAACTCCTCCAAGACTTCCAGCAAAACAACATAATTTAAGAGCGTTCAAAAATTCAACTCCACTTTCTTCATCTTTAACTTTAAAATTGATCATAGATCCAAATTTTGGTAAGATTTCTTTAGCTAATTCATGATTAGGATGAGATTCAAGACCAGGATATGAAACTTTTTCTACTTTTGGATGATTTTCTAAATATTTTGCCAATTTTAAAGCATTTTCACAAGCTTTATCAACTCTTAAAGACATTGTTTGTAATCCTCTTAATAATAACCATGCATTGAAAGGAGATATAGTTCCTCCAAATTTTGTGAGCCTTTCCCATCTCAATTCATATAAAAATTCAGAGTTTCCTGCGATTATTCCACCTAAAACATCATTATGACCACCTATAAATTTGGTTGCACTTTCAACTACAAAATCTGCTCCTAATTCTATAGGTCTTAAAAGTCTTGGACTTGCGAATGTATTATCTACTATATATGTGAGTCCGTGTTTATGAGCTAATTCTCCCAATTCTTTTATAGGGGTTAATTTTATTATTGGATTAGCTATAGTTTCAGCATATATTATTTTTGTTTTTTCATCTATGGCATTTTCTACTTCTTTTAAATCAAGAGTATTTACAAATTTAGTTTCAACACCAAATTTTGGTAATACCTCTTCAAAGAATTCATGTGATGTACTATAAGTAGTTCTATCAGCTATGATATTGTCTCCATGTTCTACTATTCCCATTATTAAAGTAGAAATAGCTGCCATACCAGACGAAGTTACAAGAGCATCTTCAGAACCTTCTAATAAAGCTATTTGTTTTTCGAGTTTTCTTTCGGTTGGATTTCCACATCTCGTATATATATAAACAGATTCTCTATCGCCATCTATAATTTTCTGATAATGTTCTTTGTTATATTGAAAATTAGAAGTCATATATATTGGTTCACTTACAGATTTAGTTTCTGGATCTGGCGAATAATAAACCGCTTTACTTTGAAATTTTAATTTTTTTAATTCTTCATTTGTCATATTATAATCCTCCTAAATTTTTTAGCCTTTAACTGCACTTCCCATTAAACCACCTATTACTTGTTTTTGAAATAATATATATATTAATAAAGCTGGTAAGGCTGATATTAATATTGCAGCCAACATTACAGGATAATTAGTTACATGTTGTCCAACAAAATCTCTTAATCCTATAGGTAATGTTTTTAATTTTGGATCGTTTATTATAACTAAAGGGAATAAGAAATCATTCCATACCCATATAACATTTATAATAGCTGTAGTAAAAGAAGCAGATTTTGCCAAAGGAAGCATAATCTTAAAAAATATTTTTAATTCTCCAGCACCATCTATTCTTGCCGCTTCTATTAATTCTTTTGGAACTGTTATGAAAAATCCTCTCATTATAAAAATTGACATTGGAATATTGAAAGCTATTGTTGGTAATATAAGTCCCATTCTTGTATTCAAAAGTCCCACTGATTTTAAACTTGTTGATAATGGAACGAGTGTTGTATAAGATGGAATAGCCATTACTGCTATCAGAGTAAATACAATAGCTGAAGACCATTTCACTTTATATGCAACAAGAGCATATCCAGCCAAATTTGCAATTATAACTGTGATAAAAACTGATACTAATGTAACCAATATAGAATTAATTGAATATATTCCTAATGCTCCTTCACCCCATGCTTTTATATAATTATCAAAATTAAGGTGGGAAGGCAATTTCCAAACTGAAGAAAAAAATTCACTATTAGTCTTCATAGAGCTATAAATTAACCATATGAATGGAAATATGACTATACAAACATGAATTATAACTATTAAATATACTATAAATTTAGAAAAATTCTTTTTCGACATCAAAGAAATTCACCTCCCCTATGAATAAGCTTTAGATTTACTAATAAGTTTTAAAATTATTAATCCAGATATTATAGTTATTATTAATTGCATACATCCTATTGTAGCTGAGTAGCCCATTTCAAAATCGTTAAATCCAACTTTATATAAATAAGTCGATAAGACTTCACTTGAATGATTTGGACCTCCATTCGTTAGAACAAAAGTGAGTGTAAATGTTTTAAAAGAGTTTATTATACATAATAAAGAAGTTGATTGAATAGAGTCTTGAATCATTGGTATAACAACACTAAAAAAATTTTTATAATTATTTGCACCATCTATTTTTGAAGCATCAAATATAGATTCTGGTATATCTTGAATAGCTGCTACAAATAAAAGAATATACATACCTATATAAGTAAAGTTCATAGCATTGATAACTGCTAAAAATGCAGTAGATGGATCTCCTACCCATCCTCTTGTCAAAAAATCGAGATTTAATCCTCTCAAAACACCATTTATTAAACCAAAATATGGGTTATAAATAAAATTCCAAAGAAGACCTATACAAATCTCACTTATAACAATAGGTATTAAATACAAAAACAAAAAGATTTTTCTACCTTTTTTTATAACTCTGACAAGCCAATAAGCTATTATTAATGCTAAAAAAACTTGAAAAATTACAGTTAATAAACTTAAAGATATATTATTAGTCAAAGATTTCCAAAATATTGAGTCTTGAAATATTCTTTTATAATTAGAAAAACCAATAAAAATCTTTTCTGCTGCACCATTCCATTTAAAAAATGATAAATAAAAAGAATAAAAAACTGGATATGCCATAAATAATATTAAAAATAAAAATGCCGGCGATAAAAAAGACAAAGCTCTTTTATTTTCTAATTTTTCTATTTTATTAAGATATTTTTTTTCAATTTCAGCCATAAATTTCTAACACCACACTTTCATTTCTAATAATGTTAAAAAATAATTTTTTTAGTTTCTGTTCACAGAATATTTTATGGCTTTATCTATTTTTTTAACAGCTTCTTCTGGTTTGATACTTAAATCGTAAATACTTTGAATAGTATCATAATATACTTGCATAGCTTTTGGTGGCATTGCTGTATCATAAAAAGGATCTAAATTATTAGCTTTTTCTATAGTGTTTTTGTTTACTAAATATAATAATGGATCTGCTGTTTCTTCAGTAACCGCACCTTTAACACATTCTAGTGTTTTTCTTAATTTTACATATTCTTTTGCCATGTCTAATGATGTAATATGTTTTAAAAATAAAATTGCATCATCTTTGTTTTGACATTTGTTTGAAATTGCAAAACAAGCAGCAACACCTGCGATTACATCGCTTTGATCTCCTTTAGAATTCGCAATTTTTGGAAATTCAAAATATCCACATTCAAAATCCTTTCCAGCTGCAAGATTTTGACCTAATTGCCAAGTTCCATCCATAGTCATAGCTGCCATACCATTAAAAAATAGCATATCACTTTCAGTTTCTGTCATACTGTTTATTCCCATAGGGAAATAATTTCTTTTTACCATATCTTGAATTAATTTAAAAGAATTAATCGCTTCTTCTGTATTAAAAGAATAATTTGGATCATTTCTTAAATATCCTTGAATTATTCCAGATTTATCGAATCTCAACATAAAATAATGAAACCAAAATGGGCCTGCCCAAAAGTCTTTATTTCCTAAAGATATTGGTATAATTCCTTTTGATTTTAAAAAATCACATACAGTAAAGAGTTCTTCTAAAGTTTTTGGTGTTTTTAAGTTATATTTTTCAAATATCTTTTTGTTATACCATATTTGTACTGTATCGATATCTATAGGAACAGCATAAATATCCTCATTTACAGTAACTCTATCGAGAGCTGATTCTAAAAAATCATTTTTCCAATTATTTTCATTTAAATCTTTAGTAAGCGGGTAAATCAAACCTGAATTAACAAATTCATCTAATGTTCCGCCAGGTAGAGCATAAAAAACATCTGGTAGATTTCCTGCAGCCATAGCTGTGTTTAATTTGATTTTATATGAAGAATGTTCTAATGCAACTTCTTCAATTTCAATATCTGGATTGGCTTCTTTAAAAGAGTCTATCCACTTTCTTGCCAATGCGACTTTTGAATCCTGACCAGCATATGCATGCCAAATAACTAATTTTCTTTTTTCAGATAAACCCATAGAACAAATGAATAAAAAAGATAAAATCATACAAACAAAAAATTTAAAATTTAAACTCTTTAACATACAAAAACCCCCTTCTTAAGCTTTATTTCATACAATTTATTTTATATTTTATAAAATAGCAAAATTTTTATTCGATAATTAAGGGTAAAAATAACCATTAATAAAACAAATAACCCATTTAAATAAAAAAATCGAACCCATACAATAATTTGTATGGATTCGATTTTATAACAATAATTTGTATTTTTTAATTTGTTCTTATTTTATTTATGAAATTAATATAATCTCTTTGAACTTTTTTATAATCTTCAAATCTATTTTTATTATTTTTGTTCCATTTATCCATGAAAGATAAAAGTTCTTCTTTTAATCTTTCAGTATTTTGATCTGTGTATTTTTCTTCTACTTCTTTTAAAATATCTTTCAAATACTCTTTCATGTCTTGATATCCTATCATATAATATAAATAATTAGATAATTTTTTTAGATCTTCTATTTTAAGTTCTTCTTGATTTATGAACATATTCCATTCCATTATAAAACGTTTCATGTTTTTTTCTATATAAAACATAATATCTTTTTTAGCTTCGACTGGAGGTTTATGAATAATTGTGAGATCTTTATCGGATATATAATAACTTCTAAATATATTTTGTTTTTTATTTATATTTATGTATTTATTACCATTTTCATATATAAGTCTTGATGCAAGTAATAAAGAAAAATCTTCTCCCCTTGGAACATCTAGAGGGTATAACATTTTTTCTGCAAACTCTTTTCTAACTATCATATTTCCACCAAAACCAAAAGTACTTTCTTTTATATTTTCATCTTTGGATAATTCTATTATATCCATATCCATAGAACTAAATTTTTTCCAAGATTTAACAGGATCTTCTCCCATGATTCTGACAGTTCCATTTTTTTCATAAGGGGCTGTTATTATAAATTTATCAGGATTTTCTTTTAATATTTTAACAGTTTTCTTAAAGTAATTTTTTCTCAATAATTCATCATCATCTATTTGTATTATTATATCTTCTTTATTGATCAATGGAATTATAAATCCTTGATTTCTTATTTCTGGATACCCTTTAACACTAAAAAAATCAGATTTATATTTTTCTCTTAGATTCAAAATATCTGTATTTGTATAGATTTCATATTCAAAACGTGATTCATTCATTAATTTATTTACTTTTTCATATATTATATTATCTTTTTTTGTAATTTCATTTGCAGCAATTGCAAATATATATAATTTTATTTCTTCATTTTCTGGTACTTCAAGTTCATTTATACTTTTTAAAGTATCAAAAAAAGTATTTTTTTTTCCAAATTCTTCTAAAGGAGTTGGATGATCAAAGGGATGCTTTTCTCCTTTTTCTGTTGTTAAATATATGTTTATAACAATAGCATTTTTCATTTATTCACCTCGTAGTATCTCTTTTTATAAGTTTAACAGGTATAAGTATTTCTGTGTCTACATCTTTTTCATTTATTAAATCTAAAAGCATTTTAAATGATTTTTCAACTATTTCATCAACGGGTTGCTCAACAGTAGTCAATGCTGGTGTTGAGAAATTGGAGAGTGGTATATTATCATATCCTATAATTGATATATTATCTGGTATATTTATATTTCTTTCATTCAATGCTTTCAATGCACCAAAAGCTTTTTCATCACCAGAAATTATTATTCCATGTGGAATTTTTTTCATGTTTTTACAGTAATTATATGTGTCTTGAAATGTTCTTATGTTTATGAGTATATTATTTTCATTTATTTTTATTTTATTGTCTTCAAACGCTTTTATATATCCTTTTTTTCTCTTTATATTCAATGTATACTGAAGATTTCCAAGCATTAAAACTATATCTGTTAATCCATTTTTTATTAAATGATTTGTGGCTTGATACATCCCAGAGAAACTATCAGTTGCAACAAAAGGTGTTTTTGAATTCGTTTCACCTATTGTGACAAAAGGTATTCCAGCCTGTTGAAAAATTTTAACTTTTTTATCATTTTCTTTTATATTAAATATTATTGCACCATCTACAAATCCAGATTTCAAAAGATGCATTCCATTGAAAGGATTTTTTTGTTCGGATATATATTCAGTCATAAAAACATTATAATCATATTCTGCCGCTTTATCTATTATTTTTTGAAATAGTATTGAATACCATTGACCTGGATATGTATTTTTTTGTTTTTCTATTACTATCATTATATTATTCATAGTCTTTTTTCTCAGACTCTTTGCAAAAATATTCGTTTCAAAACCAGTTTCTTTAAGTACCTTTTCTATTTTATTTCTGGTACTTTCTTTTACATTTGGATTATTGTTTATAACCCTTGAAACTGTTCTTATAGAATATCCTGTCATTTGAGATATATCTTTTATTGTCAATTTTGAATCTTTCATTTTAATCACCTTTTTTATTTATTAAAAGCATTGAGTTTACAGGTCTTACCATTCCAGCAGATGTATAATTAGATGTACAAGGATATGATAATTCAAAAAACTCTTTATCTTTTATAAATCCAAGACAACTCGATGCTCCTCCATCAATATTCATTATATTTTTAACATCTTTTATCTCATTTTCAACCATCTTGACGATTTCATCGAATCTTACACCTTTGCTTTCTTTTGTTCTTCCTGAAAAAACTATAAAGAAAAATCCATTTTTATGGTCATTTCCAATTATAGTTCTTGGCCCTCTCAGCCACTCTTGAACCTGAGTTTCTTGAGTTTGCATAGATAGAGGATTGTACCATCCTTCAACTTTAAAATTTTCATATGCTTCTTTTTGTGTCTTAACTAAATTTTTTCCTTCTTTATATAATAAAGTTCCTCCACCAAATATTTTATTATAATTTTTATTTTTATTTATTATAATTTCTATATTTATTTTTTGATCATAAAGATATTTATTCCCACATTTTTTTAAGTTTAATACTTTAGAAACTTTTTTAAATTCATTTTTGTCTAATGATATTACAATTCCCAACGATGGTTGAACTACTCCTGAAAATTTTATATTTATAATTTTATTATTTACTATTATTATATTATATCTATCGCCACCAACGTATTTTTTATATTTTCTAAAATTTTCAAAATCATCATAGTCACTATTTGGAGTTATTATATTTATACTTTGATTTGGATTATTTATATTATTTTCATCAAAATTAATGGTATAATCATTTAATTTTATAGTTCCATTTTCAGCTTTAACTCTATCAAACTCTATAGTTCCATCTTTTTTAAAAAAAATTGCTCCTTTATTATAGAGGGGGAATGTTTCTTTAATTCCATCAAAATAATAATCAATAAAAAAGTCTCTGTCTTTAATCTTTTCTTCTTCACTTCTAAATGAATTATAAAGATTTATTATCTTAGGAGTTGCAAAGTACAAAAAATTTATATAAAAGCTATTTTTATGTATACTTTTACATACTTCTCTTATATCTATTAAATCCTTTTTATGATCTTGTGCAAGATATGGAAGTATATCAAATTTTTGTGTGTTTTTTATATAGAATCCTCTCATAAGAACTGAATTTGAAGATTTTTGTGGAATATATTTTTCTTTTTCATAAGTATCCAATGAATAATATGAATCTATATAAACTATATCTTCTTTTATATTATTGTTTATCATATTTTTTAAAAACTTTTCTCTTTTAATAAAAACGTTCTCATCATTTTTTTCATATTTATAATTTGATGGTATAAATGTTTGTGAATATTGATTTAAGTACCCATCTTTATTAAATGGCCATATTGTATTTTCAGATCTTTCTACTCCGGTAAATACAGCTTTTTGAGTTCTTTTTACCTTTTTTATTATAGATTTTATAGATTTTGAATTAACATTATAAACACCGCAATATCTTTGACTCTTTAATATATTCACTTTGCTAAGCAAATAATATTCTGAATTTAAATATCCATTAAAATTTATCATTGGGATTTCATCCAAAACAATATTTAAACCACATTCTAATTCTTTTTCAACATCTTTTAAATTTATACCTGCACATCTTGAATTATAATTTATAATTTTAAAATTTTTGTATTTTAAATCGCTTAAAATTGGTTCTGATATAACTCTTTGATCTTTTATAAAAACTTTTATATCTTTTTCACTTAAATAAAATTTTAAAATCTTTTCTATGATTGGAATTTGCATATAAGAACCAGGAAAAATATTTATAATATTCGTGTTCTTTAAATCATTCTTTAAATTTTCTATATCATAAAATTTTTTATCTATATTTATTTTTTTTGGATTTATATCATAATATATTAAGAATCTTATTAGTTCATCAAAATTTTCGATATTTTTTAAATTTTTATATATATAATTTTTATTTTTTTCTATTTTATTTTCTATATAATTATTCATATCTTTAGTATAGTTTTTTTGTTTTATTTTATGAAAAGAATAATAAATTTCTTCATCACATAATTCATCAAATCTTTCAAAATCTTCAAAAAACTCTTCTATATACAACATATGTTTTTTTAATTCATCTTTATTTATAATCTTTAATTCATACATTTTTTGTAGATCTTTATCTATTATTATATTATTTCCCTTAGATTTATCTACCATAATTTCAGAATAATTATATCTCAAATACTGAAAATATCCTTTTAACTCTTTTCTTCTATAACCGCCAGGTGTATAATCTTTTATTATCATCCTTTAACTCCACCATCCATAAGACCCGAAATTATTTTCCTTTGTAGAATTAAAACAAGGATTATCAAAGGTACTGTAACAACTATAGAAGCAGCTGATATGGTTCCCCACGGAATAGTATAATCTGTCTGATAAAGTGTTATACCAACAGTTATAGTTCTCGCTACTTTTAATGGGTTTAATATCTGTGCAAAAAGATATTGATTCCAAGCAGCTATAAAAACTAAAATGCTCACGGTAAATATTGCAGGTGATACAAGAGGTAAAACTATTTTATAAAAACTTTGAAAAACAGATGCTCCATCTATCATAGCACTTTCTTCAAGTTCATGAGGAATTGTTTCAAAAAATCCCGATAAAAACCAAACCGCTGTAGGAAGGGTTATTATAGTATTTACAAGAGCTAATCCCCAATAAGTATTTAAAAGACCAAGTTTACTTATAATCATATATATTGGATTAACTATTGTTATTGGAGGTAAAAGAGTTATACTTAACAATATTATTAAATACAATTTTTTGAATTTAATTTTTGTTCTTGAAACCGCATAACTCGCCAAAGCTCCAAGTATTATTGCAAACAAAGTACTTATTCCAGCTATTATAAAACTATTTAATATATATCTTCCAAATGGTTGCCTTGAAAAAACATCCACATAATTTTGAAAAGTCCATTCTGTTGGCCAAAAATTTAAAGGAACAGAAAAAAGATCTCTTTGTGTTTTAAATGAGTTTAGAAACTGCCAAAAAAACGGAAATGCTATAGTTCCTACAAAAAATGCAAAGAAAAATATATAAAATATCTTAGATAGTATGGATTTTAAAGTTATATTTTTTTTCATCTAAGCCACCTTCTCTATCTTTGTTTTTAATGCATTTAGAAATAAAAGACTTATTAAAAGTGATATTAATAGTGTAATTGTAGCTAATGCTGAACCATACCCTATATTTCCAAAATTGAAATATGTTCTTATAGTATACAAAGAAAGACTTTGAGTAGAATTAGCTGGTCCTCCACTTGTTAAAGCCGCAACAAGATCATAAATTCTAAAAGTTGCAATTACTCTAAATAATATGGCAACTGAAAGAACTGGTTTTAAAAGTGGTAATGTAATTTTAAAAAATTGTTGTCTTTTATTTGCACCATCTATTGAAGATGCTTCATATAAATTTTTAGGAATAGTTTGAAGTCCAGACAATATCAACAATGACATATAAGGAGTTGTTTTCCAAACATCCGCAATTATTGTAGCAATAACAGCAAGGCTTGCATCTGAAAGCCATGGTATAGATCCTTGAACTATATGAAGTTTTTGAAATATAAAGTTTATAACTCCGTATTGTTCTGAATACATAAACTTCCACATCAATGCCGATACTATAGTTGGAATTGCCCATGGAATTAATACAGATGTTCTTATAATTCCTTGACCAGGTATTTTTTTGTTCATTATTAATGCAAATAAAATACCTATTAAAGTTTCAAGAGTTACAGCAACTACTGTAAAAGTAATGGTAAATTTAAAAGACCCCAAGAAATTTGGATCTTTAAAAGCCATTATAAAATTTTTAACCCCCACAAAAGTTTTTCCCATTGACATTGTTTGAACTCTATAATTAAAAAAAGATAAATATACAGTATTTATAACAGGATATATTATAAAAGCTATCATCAAAACAACTGATGGAAGTAAAAATAAATATCCCATTTTTTCTCTCTTATTAAGGTTTTTCCATCTCATAAAAACATTCACCTCTTATATTAAAACCATCGGGAAACCCCGATGGCTCATTTATTAAAATTGTCCAAGCAACATTTTAATTTGGAATTCCATATCTTTTAAAGCTTTTTCTGGAGTTTTTTTACCAACAAACATTCTTTGTGTTTCAACTTGAATTATATTTGAAACCTCTGCATAATATGGTGACTTTGGTCTTGGATATGCACTATAAAAAGCTGGATACATCTCTTTAATAAATGACATATTTTCAAGTATTTCTTCATCATCATACAAAGATTTTATAGCTGGTATATGAGATAATCCCATTGCAGCCATCTTTTGTGCAGTTTTTCCAGCTCTGAATTTAGCAAATTTTATAGCCTCTTCAGGGTTTTTAGAGTATTTTGAAACCATAACTTGCCATCCTCCAAGAGTAGAATAACTTCTATTTTCTTCATTTCCTTTAGGTAGAGCTGCAACTCCAACTTTACCAACGACTTGTGAATTTTTAGGATCTTGAGATTTTCTCCATCCAGATGGCCAATCTCTTAAAAAAACTTGTTTTCCTGAAAAGAAAACAGCTCTTGCATCACCTGAATAAAAGTTCAAAATTCCATTTGGCATTATTTTACTTTCATTTACCATATCATTCATAACTTTTAGAGCTTCTAAAGTTTCTTCAGAGTTTATGATTACATTTCCTTCTTCATCAAAAACTTTTCCTCCAAAACTCCATACAATTTCCATTAAATTACAAGTAAGTCCTTCATATTGAGCCCAAGATCCACCATGTCCACTCATTCCTGGTTCTCTTTCCATTATATATTTTGAAGTATCTATCAAATCTTGCCATGTTTCTGGAACTGGTTTATTATATTTTTCAAGTAAATCTTTTCTATAATATAAAATTCCAGCATCAGTTCTATATGGAATACCCCACATATGTTTTTTATATGTCACTGAATCTATTGGTCCTGGTAGATAATCTTCTATTTCTTCTTTTGTGAAATGATCTTCGATTGGAAGAACCCATCCTGCAGATGCAAAAATAGGAGGCCATGTAACATCGGCATCAAAAACATCCATTGAACTATCTTTTGCCTGTAAAACAGTTTGAATCATTTGAAGTTTTTTATTGGTATCTTGAGGTAATTCAACAAGATTTACCTTAATTCCTGGATTTAATTTTTCAAATTCTTCTATTATTTTTAATCTTGTACCATTTTCAACGCCATGTGAGTAATAATTCAATACTATATCTTCTGCAAAGGCGAATAAAAATATTCCCAATACCAAAAATACCAAAGCTGTTTTTTTCAAAAAACTCACCCCTTTTTATTTTGCCATCGTTGGCAATTTAAATTATATCACTTTTTTATAAATTTTGTATCTCTGCCCTTTTTTGCCATCGTTGGCAAAGAAATTCATATTTATTATACATTATTTTTTTTATTTTTAAAATAAAGAAATATAAAGATTTCTTTATTTAATTCATTTTAATTGTGATTATTTTCTTTAAATTTGGAAATTATCTATGAATTTAAATAATATATCATTTGTTTTATCAGTAATTATTACTAATGTTATAATTTATGTATATGTATATTATTAAAGGGGGAGATTTTGATGTTTGAAAAAATCAATTATTGTGAAATAACTGTTCAAAAAATTTTAAAAATTTCTGGGAATAATATTCATTTAATTTTTGATAAAAACTCTGAAAATATATATACTAAATCTATTATTGAATTGAATGCAGATGAAGAGATAATAAATATTAAAAGTGATGAAGATAATAATAATAAAGTTAAAATTCATGTGGGCTCTAAAAATAAAATGCAAGAAATATCAATTTCTGCGGATAAGTTGAAAATAGAAGGGGATATTTTTTCAGAAATAATAAATATTAATTCAAATGGATTAATTTCTAATGCATATATAAGATCAAAAATTTACAATTTTAAAGGTAATGGCCTTTATTTAAATAATGTTTTAAATTCAGACAAAATCTCTTTAGACTCAAATGGTATTAAAACCTCTGTAGAAATTGAAAACAATCAACTCTTTGATATAGATGCAAATGGAGTTGCTGGAAAAATAAAGTTTAGGGATAATTTGCCAACCAAGATGAATTTGAATTGTATGGGTGGATTAATAAGTTTATATATGAGTGAGAAAAAAGTATTCGATATAAATCAACCTACAAAAGGAACTTTAGTAAAAAAAATTTTAATACAATAATAATTCACATTAAAAGCTGCATGATATCTAAAAAATTTAAATATCATGCAGTTATTTTTATGGTATATTATTTAAATATTTATTTCATATAAATGCATGTAATTAACAAGGTTTAAAGAGTTTGCAAGTCTACATGAAGGTATGTTTAAATCATTACATCTGTATAAAGGTATTTTATTGTTCATCATTCCCCAATCACACATCTTAGATACAACAGATCTTCCTATCTTTCTTTTTCTATATTCTGGATGAGTTAATATACCTATATCACCTATTTTATCTCCCCAATAAATATAGCTTCCTGCAGATACTAGTTTCTCTCCATCAAAACAACCCATTATACCTTCATGATCTATTTCAACAAATCCCATCTCTAACTCTTCTTTTGTACAATATGTTTTCATATCATTTAAAATATTTAAATCTTCTTTAGTTAGGAGTCTATAATCAAACTCTTCATTCACTTCTTTAATGTGAGCTCCATCACTATAAAAATAATAATCATGATTATCTATTTTTGCATCTCTAAAGATTTCTTTTAATCTTTCAAACCTTATATTTTCATCGTCTATGTTTATTTTTATTTTTATGATATCGGCAATCTTACTATTACATTGTATGAAAGATTTATTCTTTAAAAATATCAAAAATATGGTATCATCTTTTATGTCTTTATTTAAAAATATACCAGTTTCATTTTTTTCAGGATCATAGTTTTTTATATTATATTTTTTAAACCAATAATCATGAATATCTTTAATAATCTTTTCATTTTCTAAACTTTTCTTAACCATATATACTCCTCCTATAAAAAAACTTTTAAATTTATGTTATATTTACCTTAATTATAACACAAACAGAGGTGTGATTATGTTATTAGATAACAATTTTTTTCAAAGAATTGTTGAAAACATCATAAAAAAATTAAATTACAATGTGAATATAATGGATGAAAATGGCTATATAATAGCAAGTGGCAATAAAGAAAGAATAGGTAATTTTCATGAAGCAGCATATAATGCATTAAAAACAAATTCAAAAATAATAGTTTACAAAAATGATTTAAATAAATATGTGGGTTCTGAAAATGGAATAAATATTCCATTTAATTTTGATGGATTGATTTCTGGAGTTATAGGAATTACTGGAAATCCAGAAAATTTAAAAGGTGCTGGAAAAGTTGTTAAGGCCTTATTAGAAATAATGCTAGAACAAGAAATATTAAAAGAGACTATTTTTAAAGAGAAAAACTATAAAAGCTATTTTTTAAATGAACTTTTAAACAACAATAATAAAGAAAATGTTAAAAATATAATAAACTATGGAAAGAATCTTGGATATGATATGAATAAAAAAAAATTACCCTGTATCTTTGAATTAATGAATAAAGGTAATTTTTTATACAATAATAAAAGAGTTGTAGATATAATAATAAATGAATTAGAAAAGGAATTTATTATGAAAAAAGAAATTATTTCAGATATTTCTGATTCAAAGATTATTTTTTTGAAAAACGATGATATTTTTTTGAAAGATTTTTTGAGCATAATAAATACACTTCAAGATAATTTATATAAAAATTATTCTATAAAAATTAAATGTTATATATATCATAAGTTTGTAAAAATTCATGATATTTCAAATGCCTATAAAGACCTTATATACCTTTTTTCTTTAAAAATAAATCATAATATAATTTACTCTAAAGATTATATGATAGAAATATTTTATAAAAACTTTGATTCAGAAATCATATATGAATATTTTTATGAAGAAATAGAATTTTTCTTAAAAAATCCTGATCTTTTTGAAACTTTGAATGTACTTTTAAAAAATAATTTAAATATTTCTAAAACATCAGAAAACATGCTCCTTCACAGAAATACAATAATTTTTAGACTAACAAAAATTAAAGATTTGATAGACCTTGATCCTTTAAATAATCATAAGGATTCTATGAAATTTGATCTTATTAAAGAATTTTTTGATAGAAATGATAAAACTATTACCGATAGACTAATAGATGAAAAAGATTTCTAAATTATGATAATCTATAATTAATATAAAAGCCTTATTATATTTGAGATTACTTTTTCAACTAAATACCCTGTATTCTCAATTGATTCTGAAAGACTCATTGGTCCAGAAGTTATACTGAATACAGCATCGACACCATGTTGATAAACTTTTTCAAATTCATATCCCATATTGCCTACAACAGAAACAGTTTTTACTCCATATTTTTTAGCGAGTTTTGAAATCTCTACTGGTAATTTTCCATTTATACTTTGATAATTCATTTCACCTTCACCTGTTATCAGTAAATCTATTTTATTTTCTTTAAAAATTTTTTCGAGTTTAATCTCTTCACTTATGATTTCAAATCCAGGTTTTAAATTTGCATTTAAAAATGCCAAAAGTCCTGCACCTAATCCTCCTGCAGCACCAGCTCCAGGTATATTTGAAACATCTTTATCAAATGTATTAATTATGATTTTTGAAAAATTTTTTAAAGCTTCATCCATATCTTCAACCATTTTTTTATCAGCACCTTTTTGAGGTCCATAAACATATGCCGCACCATTCTTGCCATACAATGGATTATTAACATCACAAGCAATTAAAAATTCTACTTCATCGAGTCTTTTATCTTTATTACTTATATCTATATATTTTAATTCATTTATGCCCTTTGCTCCATTCTTTATATTTTCACCATTTTTGTTCAAAAGTTTAAACCCAAGTGCTTGAAGCATTCCTGCTCCCCCATCATTTGTAGCACTTCCACCTATTCCAAGAATTATTTTTTTGACATTTAAATCAAGGGCTTTTTTTATTAATTCTCCAGTTCCATAAGTTGTAGTTAGCCATGGATTCCTTTTTTTCTCATCTATCAAAGTCAAACCTGAAGCCTCTGCCATTTCTATAACTGCTGTTTCTCCATCTCCAAGTATTCCAAATGTAGCTTCTATTTTTAAACCTATTGGATTTGTTACTTCACATTGTATAAAATCACCATCGGTATTTAAAACCATTGCCTGTGTAGTTCCTTCTCCTCCATCGGCAAGTGGAACTTTTATTGTATTTATATTTGAATTAAAAGATTTAATAGCTTTTTCCGCATGAAAACAAAAGTCTTTTGCAGATAAGCTTCCTTTAAAACTATCTGGTGCAATTAAAATATTCATTTTATAACCCTCCATTTTTATATTTTTTCTTCTTATTATAATTATTATAGTATATTTTAATTTATTAAGAAATGGTAAATCATATAAAAAAATTTGATTATCATTATGCATAATATACAATAAACACTATTTTTTATAAAAAAATAAGCTTTCTGAAATATTTAATATGATGATAGAATATAATTAAGAATTGCATTTTTATTATTAGAGGTGATTTTTTATGAGAAGTATACCTATATTAGGTCATAGAGGGTATAGAGCTAAATTTACAGAAAATACTTTAGAAGCATTTGAAAAAGCTATAGAATTTGGTGCTGATGGAATAGAATATGATACAAGATTAACAAAAGATAAAGTCCCAGTAGTTTTACATGATGATAATCTCGAAAGATTATCTGGAAAAAATATTAAATTATCTGATATAACTTTTGAAGAACTTCAAAAGATAAAATTAGATAATGGTCAAAGTGTTCCAAAAATTGAAGATGTTTTAAAAGTACTCGATGAGTCTTCATTTTTAAATCTCGAAGTTAAAGAAGTTGAAGCAGCAATTCCATCATATGAATTAACTAAAAAGTATAATGCTTTGAATAGAACTTTGTTTTCATCTTTTAAAGTTGATGCCTTAAGAGAAATAAGAAAAATAGATAAAGATGTAAAATTAGGTCTTTTGGTTGATTATGACTCTTTAAATAACTTAATAGATCTTAATAAAGAATTAAACTTTTTTTCGCTTAATTTATGGGTAGACAAATTAAATGAAAGAAAATTAATTTCAAAAGCTTTTTTAAGAAAATGGCGAAAAAGTGGCATGAAAATCTATTTATGGACTTTAAATAATCCTAAAGATTTAAAAACATTTAAAGGCCTTTATGATGGAATAATAACAGATGAAGTTGAATTAATAATAGATTCTTTTGATTCATTATAAAGTTGATTGGGGGATGGGGATAATTGAAATTTAAATTTTGGAAACTGTTTGTTATAGGTTTTGGTTTTTTTGGAATAAGTATTTTATGGCCTTTGTACAATGCTTATGTACCAATATTTTTAAAAGATTTTTCTTTGAGTTCTTTTTCTATCGGTATAGTTATGACAATAGATAACATCTTTGCAATATTTATGCTACCAATACTTGGAACTTTATCGGATCAAACGAGAACAAAATTTGGTAGACGTATGCCTTATATAATGTTGGGAGCACCATTAGCAGCTTTTTTCTTTATCTTGATACCTTTTATAAAAGATTTTAACAATCTTTTTTTCTTGATGTTTATAATAATACTTATGAATTTTTTTATGGCGATATTTAGATCTCCAGTAGTTGCTTTAATGCCTGATATCACTCCTTCAAGATATAGATCTCAAGCAAATGGAATTATAAATTTCATGGGTGGACTTGGAGCTCTTTTAGCTTATTTTGCAGGAAAACCAATGTATGATTATTCACAGTCATTGCCTTTCATAGTTGGTGCAATAGTCATGTTAGCTGCACAATTATTATTATTTGTTTTCATAAAAGAACCAAAAGAATATACTATTAAAAGTAATCTTTCTAAAAATAAAAAAAGCGTTGTAAAAAAGGGCATGCAAGAATTATTAACAAACTTAAAAGATGTTTTTGTTTCAAAAGAAAAAAGTCTTTTATTAATGCTATTATCGATATTATTTTGGTTCATAGGATTCAATTCAATAGAAACATTTTTTACAATTTATGCAAAATTTCATGTCGGAATCCCAGAAAGTACTGGAGCTTTGATGATGGGAGTTTTTTCTCTTACATTCATGATCTTTGCAATTCCTGCTGGATTTATAGGTGGAAAATTTGGTAGAAAAAAATCTATATTTGCAGGTATATTTATATTATTTATAATGTCTCTATCAACATTTTATTTTGGAAATATGGATATGAGTATTGAATCAAATAAAGAATTGTTTAAAACTATTATGTATATAATTTTCCCAATAGGTGGAATTGGTTGGGCCCTCATAAATGTAAACTCTTTACCTATGGTTGTAGATATGACGACAACAGAAAAATCTGGTGGTTATACTGGCCTTTATTATTTCTTTTCAATGGCAGCAAATATCTTTGCACCACCAATAGCAGGGTTTTTCATGGATATATTTGATTATAATTCATTGATGATATTCTCTTTTATATTTTTCTTATTATCGTTTATAACCATGCTATTTGTAAAAAGAGGAGAAGCTCAAAAAATTTAAAAATTAAAAGCTACTATTTTTAATATAGTAGCTTTCTTTGTTTATATAAATCTTCTATAAATACTTCAATATTCTCAACTTCTTTATTTGCCTTTATAAGTTCATATCTATTTTTTATATCTTTATCTTCTATTTTTTCAAGATATATTTTATAATAATTCAAAGCCATTTTTTCTTCATTTAAAGCTTCATAAATCAATCCTTTTAATAAAAAATTTTTGTCTCTATAGCTTATATCAAAATTAAAATTAGTTTTATTGATTTCATTTAAAGCTTTTTTATACTCTTTTAGACTTATAAAATTTATTCCTCTTAAATAACTCACAAAATCTAATTTATATTCTTCATCTAAATCTTCTATTTTATCCAAAATGTTTATCGATTCTGAAGGATCATTTATCTTATAAAGTAGTTTTGCATATAGAGCACAAAAGTAATACTCTTTTGAATCTAATAATAAATTTTGATATATTTCAATCCCTTCATCATATCTCTTAAGATCATATAATAAATTTACTTTTTCAAGATATACGATTTTTTGAAAATAATCATTTGAAATTTTATCTATATTTTTAATAATTTCATCTATCAAAACAAGTCCTTTTTCTTCCTCATACATATATCTAAATAAAGTTGCTTTTTTATACATGATTCTATAATATAAATCTTGTTTATCCAAGTTACCTTTATTATTTATCATATTATTTAAAATATTTAATGCTTCATCATAATCTAAAATAGCTTTTTCATACTCTCCAATATGGGCATAATTATTGCCCCTTGATATATAATATTCATGATTTTTATTTATTTTTAATGCTTTGTTTAAATATTCAATCGCAAAGTGATTTTCATCTATACTTTCATATATCAAAGCATATAAATAAATAAAGGTATCATTGTTTGGTTCAAGTTTTATAGCTTTATTTAATTCCAAAAATGCTTTATTATAATCATTCAACTGCACATAAATATTCCCCATTAAAAAATAAGTATATGCATTTTTTGGATTTTTATCCGATGATTTTTTTAAATATTCAAGTGCTTTATCATAATCTTTATAATAATACATATACATAATTCCTTTTAAATACTGTAATTCAGACAATTCACCATAATTTTTAATGAGTTCATCAATTTGAAGATCTATATTCTTTAGAATCTGTATATCTCCTGTTCGAACCCATAAATCATATTGGATTGAAATATCATCAATTTTGACTTTTAAATAAATATCATTTTTAATAATATCACTGGAAAAATCCGTAATATCACCAGCCAGATTTTCTTGAGAAAATAATGTTAAAAATAAACTAATAATAAAAATAATAATAATGATTTTTTTCACTTTAACCCCTCCATATACTAACTATTATTAGTATATGCTTTTAATAGATAAAATTTATTATTTATATGTTTCTTTAATGTTAATTTAATTATTATTACGGATGATTAAGTAATTATTTACCATTCGCACATTAAAGGAAAATGATCTGAATATAAATCTTTTTCATCGAGATAAATAGTTTTTGTTTTTATATTTTTTAAATATTTATTAGAAAAGATATAATCTATTCTCAAAGGATACACATGCCCCTTATCTTTATTTAAAGGTGTAGGAACTGTAAATTCGAATTTATTCGAATTTAATGTATCAATAAAATCAGCTTTTAATATTTGATTTATGGGTTCAAAGTCTAAATTGCCATCTTTAAAAAATTTTTCTTTTAAATCGAGATCTTTTATCATATCATTTTCTATATTTCTATAATTAAAATAATCTTTTTCACAAAGACTATTTAAATCTCCAGATATGATAACCGGTGCTGAAATATCTTTTAATTCTTCTAAAATAATTTTTATTTCTTTAATCCTATCAATTGTTTTATAAGGGGTTAAATGAGTTGTTATAAAGTGTACTTCATTTATTTTTGAATGTATATAGCCATGTTCAAAATTTTTTTGTTCTTCTTTTAAAATTTCTATTGGGTATTTTGAAATTATTCCAAGATTAAAATCACTATTTACCTCATATAGATATGAATATTTAAAAATCTCTGATAAAAAAATTTTTAATTGTTCTTTAGACCAACCATTAACTTCATTTAAACTTATTATATCTGGATTTTCTTTGAGTAAAAATTTTTTTAATTTCATTCTTAATTCATTTTTTTGACATCCTTCAAATATATTTGCATGTATTAATTTCATTTAACAGCCTCCATTTTATTTTTATCATATAATTATAACTTGATATTTTTTCACAGGTTTAAATATAATATGTATTTGATTTATCAAAAAAAATAGAAAACTGAAAAATCAGTTTTCTATTTTATCTTATTTATCTTAATATCCCTTCGTATATTCCGGGTGAAGAATTTTCTATGATATAAGCATCAGAATGTTTCTTATAAAAATCTATTGGTCCGGCATCTCCTATTATACAATAAGCATAACCCATATGTTTTAACTCATATAGTGCTTGTAAATATAATACCTTCCCTATTCCTTTTCCTCTGTATTCTTCATC